>DASVAP010000088.1:0-44085 GCA_036376275.1 Planctomycetota bacterium
GAGACGGAGACGCGGAGGACGCGGAGAAGGAAGGGATGAGTGGGCCTCAGCGGGAGCCGTCGGGGACGAGGGCGGCGTCCACGAGCTCGGCCAGGTGCACGACGCGCACCGGGCTGCCGGCGCGCGCCAGCCCGCTCTCCCACTGGAGCTGGCAGCCTGGGTTGGCGGTGACGAGCGTGGCGGCGCCGGAGCGCGCCAGCGCCTGCTCCTTGCGGGCGAAGATCGCCTGGCTCGCCTCCGGGCGCAGGAGCGAGTAGATCCCGGCCGAGCCGCAGCAGGACTCGCTCTCCTCGAGCTCGACGCACGCGAGGCCCGGCAGGGAGGCCAGCACCGCCCTGGGCTCGGCCCGGATGCGCTGCGCGTGGCACAGGTGGCAGGGGTCGTCCCAGGCCACCGGCTGGGGCACGGCCGGCGTCGCGCGCGGTGGGCGAGCGGCGAGGAGCGGCGCGACGACCTCGGAGTAGTCGCGCACGCGCGCGGCGAAGGCGACCGCGCGCGCGTGGCGCGGATCCTCCGGCGGATAGAGGTGCCCGAGCTCCTTCAGGTGCGCCCCGCAGCCGGCGCTGTTCGTCACGATCGTCGCCTGGGCCCCGCTGGGGTCGCGCACGGCCTCGAAGGCGTCCAGCAGGCGCTCGCCGAGCCTCCGTGCGCCCTCGCGGTCGCCGTTGTGCGCGTGCAGCGAGCCGCAGCAGGTCACGGCGGGCACCTCGACCGCGAGCCCGAGGCGCGTCAGGGAGCGGGCCGTGGCCCGGTTCACGCGCGCGTGGAGCTCGGGCATGACGCAGCCCTCGAGCAGCGCCACCGTTCCCGGCTCGCGCTCCTGCGCCGGGCCCTCGGCCGGCAGGCGCGGCGGCAGGAGGCGCCGGGCCGAGAGCGGTGGGACGCGCGGCAGGTGCGCGAGCCCGCGCGGGCCGAGGAGGCGATCCGCTAGGTGGTCGAGGCGCAGCACCTGGGCCGCGCGCAGGAGCGACCCGAGCAGGCGCAGCACGAGCCGGTGGGGGAGCACGACGCGGAAGCCGAGCCAGCGCAGCCCGCGCCGCAGCCATCCGCCGTGCCACTCCTCCTCGAGGCCCGCGCGCGTGAACTCCATCATCGCGCCGAACTGCACGCCGGCCGGGCACACGCTCTCGCAGTGCCGGCACAGCAGGCAGAAGTCCATCTCCTCGGCGAAGGCCGCGTCGGGCACGAGCCGCCCCTCGGCCGCCGCGCGCATCAGGTGGATGCGCCCGCGCGGGCTGGAGGGCTCCTGGCCCGTCAGGCGGAAGGTCGGGCAGGTCTGCAGGCACAGGCCGCAGTGGATGCAGTCCAGGCTCTTCGCGTAGTCGACCAGCGTCGCGGCGCTGGCGGGACGCGCGGGCGCGGGCGCGGGCGCGGGTTCCGGGGCCGGGGCCGGGGGCAGGCTCACGGCGGTCCTCCCGCGAAGAGCCCCTCGGGGTCGAGCGAGCGCTTCAGGCGCTGCATCAGCTCGCTCGCGGCCGGATCGAGGCGCGGGCGCGGGGCGCGCGCGCCGAGTCCATGCCAGCGCAGGTGCGTGTCCGTGCGCGCCAGCTCCTCGCCCAGCTCGGCCAGGCGCTCGTCACGGGCCGCGACCCCGGGCAGCTCCACCGCGGCCGTGGCGAGGAGCGGGTGCAGGGTCAGGCGCAGCGGGAGCCCGAGCCCGTCGGCCGCCGTCCCCAGCGCGGCCAGCGCGGCCGGGAGGCGCGAGGGGCGCGTGGCGAGGAGTAGTGCCGCCTCCGTCCCCGCGGCGCAGAGCTCGGCGCGCGCCGCGCGGGCCGCCTCCGCGCGCAGCTCCTCGACGCCGCCCGCCTGCGCGCGCACGAGCGCGACCTCGTGCGCCACGGCCTCGGCCCGGCCGGCCAGCACCAGCGCCAGCTCGGCCGCCCCGGCGAACGTCGCCGCGCGCACGACCGCCGCCAGCGGCTGCAGCCCGGCGCGCCACAGGGCATGGGCGCGCGCCACGGCCTCGGCCGGGCTCGCCGCGGCGAGCCGCAGCACGACCGTCTCGGCCGGCGCCGGGTAGAGGCGCAGCGTGCCCTCCAGCAGGAAGCACAGCGTGCCCTCCGAGCCGCACCACAGGCGGTGCAGGTCGTAGCCGGTGACGTTCTTGACCACGCGCCCACCGCTCTTCACACGCGAGCCGTCGGCGTGCAGCGCCGCCAGGCCCAGGATCTGGTGGCGCAGCGGTCCGTGGCGCAGGCGGTCGAGGCCGCTGTGCCCCGCGGCGATCGCGCCGCCCAGGGTCCCGTCGGTGCGCGCGAGCTCGGGCGAGAGGTGGTGGCGTCCCTCGGTGGCGGCGACGAGCTCGCCCCAGGGGGTGCCCGCCAGCGCCGTCAACGTGCCGTCGGCCGGCTCGTAGCTCGTGATCCCGCGCAGGTTCCGGCTCGAGAGCACGAGGTCCACGCGCTCGCGCGGACGGATCGCGGCCAGGCGCGTGCCCTGGCCGAGCGGCAGGACGCGCCAGCGCTCGCCGCGGGCGAGCCGCAGCACCTCGAGCGCCTCCTCGGGCGAGGCCGGGCGGGCCTCGGGGGCCGGTGCGTGGCCGTGGGGGCCCGCGAAGGCTCCGATGCGCTCGGCGGGGAGGATGCCCCCCAGGAGCTCGACGACGCGCGCGCTCACGCGAGCCCTCCGCGCGCGGCGCCACGCACCTCGAGGCAGGCGTGGGTCGGGATCAGCTTCCCCGGATTCAGCCGCTTCCCGGGGTCCCAGGCCGCGCGCATCTGGCAGGCGGCCGCCAGGTCGGCCGGCGTGAAGTAGAGCTCCATCTCGGCCAGCTTCTCGAGCCCGACGCCGTGCTCGCCCGTCAGCGCGCCGCCCGCGGCCACGCACTCGGCCAGGATGCGGTGGCCCGCCTCCAGCACGCGCCGCACCTCGTCCGCGTCGCGCCGGTCGTAGCAGATGTTCGGGTGCAGGTTGCCGTCGCCGGCGTGGAACACGGTCGCCAGGCGCAGCCCGCGCTCGCGGCAGATCTCGACCGTGCGCGCCACGAGCTCGCGCAGGCGCGTGCGCGGCACCACGGCGTCGGCCACGTACAGGTCCGGGGCGATGCGCCCCATGGCCCCGAAGGCGCCCTTGCGGCCGGCCCACAGCTTCTTGCGCGTCGCGGCGTCGCGGCCGCGGCGTACCTCGAGCGGAGCGTGGCGCGCGAGCAGTTCCGCGAGCGCCGCCGCCTGGGCCGTGACGTCGGCCGCGCCGCCCTCCAGCTCGACCAGCAGCACCGCACCGGCCTCGCGCGGGTAGCCGGCCGCGAAGACCGAGCGCTCGACAGCGTCGATCGTGAGCTGGTCGAGGATCTCGAGCGCGGCCGGCTCGAGCCCGGCGGCGATGACGTCGGAGACCGCCTCGCAGGCCTCGTCGAGGGTGCGGAACAGCGCCAGCTGGACCTCGACCACCTCGGGGGCCGGCACGAGCTTGACGGTGACCTCGGTGGCGATGCCGAGCGTGCCCTCGCTGCCCACGAAGAGCCCGACCAGGTCGTAGCCCAGCGGATCGAGCTCCGGCGCCGAGAGGTCGAGCACGCTCCCGTCGTGCAGCACGATCACGAGACCCAGCACGTGGCGCGTGGTGGCGCCGTACTTGAAGCAGTGCGGACCGCCCGAGTTGTTGGCCACGTTGCCGCCGATGGTGCAGGCCATCTGGCTGGAGGGATCGGGCGCGTAGGCGAGCCCCGCGTGCTGGCACAGGCCGGAGAGGTCCACGTTGACCACGCCGGCCTGCACCCGCGCGAAGCGGTCGTGCGGGTCCAGCTCCAGCACGTCGCGCATGCGCGCCGTCGAGAGCACGACGCCCCCGGCGACCGGCGTGGCCCCGCCGGCCAGACCCGTGCCGGCCCCGCGTGGGACGACCGGCACACCGCGCCGGTGGAGGAGCGCCATCACCGCGGCCGTCTCGCGCGTGTCACGCGGCAGGACGACCAGCTCCGGCAGGTGCGTGACCATCGCCAGCGCGTCCGACTCGTAGGCCAGCAGGCGCGTGGGCTCGTCGACCACGCCCGCCGGGCCGACGAGGGCGCGCAGTTCGTTGGCGAGCGAGCGCATGCGTCGCGAGCCTAACCGAGGGCGAGCCGCGCGGCGCCGATCCAGCCCGCACTCGGGCCCAGCGTCGCGCGCACGAGCCGCACCGAGCCCTCGCGCTCGCCGAAGACCCACTCGCGCAGCGCGCGCCGGATGCCCGGCTCGAGCACGTCCAGGGCCGCGGAGAAGCCGCCGCCGAAGACGAACAGGCGCAGGTCGAGCAGCACCTGCACGGCCGCGAGGCCGCGGCCGAGGTCGTAACCGATCTCCTCCAGGAGCGTGCGCTCGCTCCCGGCCGCGGCGCGCGCGCGCTCGGCCAGCCGCTCGAGGTCGCCCGGCGCCTCGGCTGGCAGGCCGCGCGCGAGGGCGCGCTGGCGCGCGGCGCTGGCCGAGGCGAAGCGCTCCAGGCACCCGCGCGCGCCGCAGCCGCAGGGCGGGCCGGTCGGATCGATCACCACGTGCCCGACCTCGCCCGCCAGGCCACCCGGGCCCGCGTGCAGCGCGCCGCCCAGGATCAGGCCGCCGCCGATCCCCGTCCCGAGCGTGAGCAGGAGCAGGTCGCGCTCGGCGCGCGCGGCCCCGAGCCACTGCTCGCCCAGGGCCGCGACGTTCGCGTCGTTCTCGAGCCGGATCGAGCGCGGGGCGAGCCCGAGCCCGGGCGCGAGGAGCTCGGCCACCGGGGCGTGCTCGAGCCAGGCCAGGTTCGGGCTGTGGAGCACGCGTCCGGCCTCGCGGTCGAGCAGCCCGGGCAGGCCGACGCCGACGCCGGCCACGCCCTCCGGCGCGAGCTCCCTCAGGGCGCGCGCGGCACCGCCCAGGATCTCCGCCGCCGCGGCACCGGCGCGCACCGGCAGCGAGTGCTCCGCGCGCCGTGAGCCGTCGCGCGCCAGCACGCCCAGCTTGAGGGCGCTCCCGCCGACGTCGATCCCGCCCAGGAGGCCCGGCGTCTCACTCGGCCGCGCCACGGGTCTTCGCGCGCCGCGTGACGCGGCGATAGGCCTTGACGTACTCCTCGGCCGTGGCCTCCCAGGACAGGTTCTGCGCCAGGCAGCGGCGCACGAGCAGGCGCCACTTCTCGGGATCCTTGTAGACCGACAGGCACTCGTGCATGCCCTCCATCAGGCCCTCGGGGGTGTAGGGCTGGAAGTGGAAGCCCACGCCGGCGCGCTTGTCCTGGCGGTAGTCCGGGATCTGGTCCTCGAGACCCGAGCGCCCGTAGATCACCGGCACGACGCCATAGCGCATGCCGATCGCGAACAGCGGGTTGGCGGGCTGGTAGTGCGAGGGCAGGAGCAGGATGTCGGCCCCGCCCATGATCAGGTGCGCGCTGCGCTGGTCGTAGCCGTCGATCACGCGCATGCGTCCGACGAAGGCGCCCTCCCAGGTCGCCAGGCGCTGGGTCATCTCGGGGGAGCCCTGGCCCATCACGATGAGCTCGACGTTGCGCTCGAGGATCTCGGTCAGGACCTCGGCCACCAGGTCGAAGCCGCCGTCGGCGTCCCAGCGGCCCATCGTGCAGGCGATCGGCGTGCGCGGGCCGTTGTCGATGCGCAGCTGCGTCTGCAGCACGGCCTTGCACTTCTTCTTGCCGGCGAAGTCGCGGTCGTTCGGGCCGAAGGCGGCCGGCAGGGCCGGATCGGCCTCCGGGTTCCAGGCCTGGTAGTCGATGCCGTTCGAGATCCCGACCAGCTCCTTCTTGCGGCGCTGGAAGGTCTCCTCGAGCCCGTAGCCGCGGTCCTTCTCCTGGATCTTCTGCGCGTGGCTCGGCGAGTGCGTGCCGACGATGGTGGCGAACTCGGCCCCGGCCTTGAGGAAGTTGACCTTGCTGGCGAGCTCCAGGCCCTCGATGTGGCGGAAGTAGCGGTGCGGGATGCCGACGTGGGGCAGGATCTCGCGCTCGAACACGCCCTGCATGGCCAGGTTGTGGATCGCGAAGTAGGTCCCCGCCTGGCTCAGCGGGTGATCGGGGTGGGCCTCGCGGAAGCGCTCGTGGTAGAGCGGCAGGAGCCCGGTGGTCCAGTCCATGCAGTGCAGCACCTCCGGCAGGAACTGCAGCGGCTCGAGGGCCGCCAGCACGGCCTGGGAGAAGAAGGCGTAGCGCTTCCAGTTGTCCGGATAGGGGCCCTCCTGGTCGCCGTAGGGGTGGCGGCGCCCGAAGAGGGCCTCGTTCTCGAACAGGAAGACCGGCAGGTCGCCGTGGCGCCCCTCGAGCACGCGGAAGCGCTGCTGGCCCTGCGGGTCGCGGACCTTGACCTCGGTGCGCTCGACCAGCCCGCTCAGGACGCCCTTCTCGACGTCGATCGTGCTCGGCAGGAACACCGCCACCTCGTGGCGCGCCCCGCTCAGCGCCTTCGCCAGGGACTCCGCCACGATCGCCAGGTTGGTCCGGCGAACCAGCGAGTGGTACTCGGGGGTGATGAGGGCGATACGCAAAGGGCGCTCACCCCGGGGCCACGAAGGGGGCGGAACGTGGTGTGGAGGCGGGGGCCTGCGGGTGCGCTCGTAAGCTAGGGATGCCCGGCGACGATGCCAGACCGGGGCCCGGGAGTCCCTGGCAACCCTTTTCGGAGAATGGACTTAGGACCGGATTGCTTCCCTATTTCTGGGCCCCTCCCCCGGCCTGACGCCAGATCTCCAGGGCCTCCGGCATCTTGGCCTTCAGGCGCTCGACGCGGGTCTCGTGCGAGGGGTGGGTCGAGAGGAACTCGGGCGGGCCGCCGCCCGAGCCGGCCGCCATGCGCTCCCAGAAGGCGACCGCCTCGCGCGGGTCGTAGCCGGCCCGGGCCATGTAGACGAGGCCGATCTCGTCGGCCTCGGACTCGTCGCGGCGGCCGAAGGGGCGCTGGACGAGGTACTCGGACCCCAGGCGCGCGAGCTGTGCGTAGTCGTTCTGGCCGATGAAGGCGAGCACCAGCTCGGCCCCCAGCGAGGTGGTCATGCGCTCCGTGCCGTGCGCCGCGACCACGTGGCCGATCTCGTGGCCCATCACCACGGCGAGGCCCGTCTCGCCCTGGCAGACCGGGAGGATGCCGGTGTAGACCGCCATCTTGCCGCCCGGGAGGGCGAAGGCGTTGACCGTCTCGGGGTCGTCGATCAGCGTGACCTCCCAGGGGTAGCCGGCGTCGTCGGCCACGGCCGCCAGCTTGTTCATGACGCGCACGACCATCTCGTGGTCCTTGCCCGTGCCGATGCGCTTCGCGTCTGCCAGGACCTGCGCGTAGGCCTCCTGACCCAGGCGGATGTCGTCCTCGGTCGAGAAGACGTTGAGGGCTCGGCGCCCCGTCACCGGGGTCGTCCGGCAGCCCGCCGCGAGCCCCAGGGCCAGCAGGAGCGCCACGCCCGCACGCAGGCGGCCGGGTCGGGTCTTGGGATAGGATGCCGTGCTCACGCTCCGCTCCATGGCGACTCCGCAAGGGCTCATCGATCGTTCGCTGGCCGAGTTCGTGCGCGCGGCGGCTGCTCCGGGGCCCGTTCCGGGCAGCGGCAGCGTCGCGGCCGCGCTGGGTGCGCTCGGCGCCGCACTGGGCAGTATGGCGCTGGGCGCGGCCCGCGGCGAGGACCACGCGCCGGAGGCCGCGCGGACCGCGGCGCGCGCGCTCGGCGCCTCGGCCGAGGCCCTGCTCGCCGCCGTGGACGAGGACGCGCGGGCCTACCAGGGCTTCCTGGAGGCGCGCGCGGGACGCGGAGCGCTGCCGGAGGCGCTGGCGCGCTCCATCGCGGTGCCGAGGACCGTGGCGGAGGGCGCGCTCGCGGCCCTGGAGCGCCTGAGCGCGGGCTGGGCGGGCATCCGGCCGCGGCTCGCGAGCGAGGGGCTGACCGCCGCGCAGGCGCTCCTGGCCTGCGTCGAGGGCGCGGCCTTCACGGCCAGCGCCAACCTGGAGGGGCTCGCCGACGCCGGCGCGCGCGCGGCCCAGGCCGGCGAGCTCGAGGCCCTGCGCGGACGGGCGCGCGACCTGGCCCGGGCCGTCTCGACCCGCGCCGCGGAGGTTCAGGCGTGATCCGCCGGCCGACGCTCCTGATCGTGCTGGACGGATGGGGCCACCGCGAGGCGGTCGAGCACAACGCCATCCGCGCCGAGGCGCGCTGCTTCCAGGAGCTCCAGGCGCGCTACCCGAGCACGCTGCTCTCCGCTTCGGGCGAGGAGGTCGGCCTGCCGCTCGGCCTGATGGGCAACAGCGAGGTCGGGCACACGAACCTCGGGGCCGGGCGCACCGTCTGGCAGGAGATCACCCGCATCGATCGCGCCATCCGCGAGGGCGGGTTCTTCACGAATCCGGCCCTGCTCGGGGCCGTCGAGGGCGCGCGGCGGCGCAACGCGACCCTGCACCTGCTCGGGCTCGTGAGCGACGGCGGGGTCCACGCCAGCGACCAGCACCTGCGCAGCCTGCTCGAGCTCGCGCGGCGCGCGGGCCTCGGGCGCGAGCAGGTCATGGTGCACGCCATCCTGGACGGGCGCGACACCCCGCCGCGCTCGGGCGCGAGGTACGTCGCGGCCCTCGAGCAGGACCTGGAGCGGGCCGGCGTGGGGCGCATCGCGAGCGTGGTGGGGCGCTACTGGGCCATGGACCGCGACAAGCGCTGGGAGCGCGTGCAGCGCGCCTACGACCTCTTCACGGGCGGCGTCGGGAGCCCGTTCGCGAGCGCCGGCGCGGCCCTGCAGGCCGCCTACGCGAAGGAGGTGGGCGACGAGTTCGTCGAGCCCTGCCCGATCGCGCGCGCGCCGGCGGCGCGCCTGCGCGACGGCGACGCGCTGCTGTGCTTCAACTTCCGCGCGGACCGCATGCGCCAGATCTGCACGGCGCTCTCGAGCGCGAGCTTCGACGGCTTCCCGCGCGCCGCGTTCCCGCGCCTCGAGATCGCGACGATGACCCAGTACCGCGCCGACTTCCCGTTCCCGGTGGCGTTCCCGCCCCAGGAGCTGAAGGGCAGCTTCGGCGAGATCGTGAGCGCCAGCGGCCTGCGCCAGGAGCGCATCGCCGAGACCGAGAAGTACGCCCACGTCACGTTCTTCTTCTCCTGCGGGCGCGAGGCGGAGTTCCCGCACGAGTCGCGCGTGCTCGTGCCGAGCCCGAAGGTCGCGACCTACGACCTGCAGCCCGAGATGAGCGCACCGGAGGTCACGGCGGCGATCCTGCGCTCGCTCGAGCGCGGCGAGACCGATGCCTACGTGATCAACTTCGCCAACGCCGACATGGTCGGGCACACCGGGATCGAGTCCGCCGCGCGCGCCGCCGTGCGCGCCGTCGACCAGAGCCTCGCGGCGATCGTGCCGGTCGTGACCCGGAAGGGCGGGCTGGTGGCGATCACGGCCGACCACGGCAACGCCGAGGAGATGTGGGACGTGGAGCACGACCAGCCCCACACGGCCCACACGACCAACCCCGTGCCGATCGTCCTGTGCGCCGAGGACCTGCGCGGGGTGAAGCTGCGCAAGATGGGCATCCTGGCGGACGTGGCGCCCACCCTGTGTGCGCTGACGGACATCCCGAGGTCGAGCGGGATGGACGGGCTCTCGCTGCTCGAATGAGCGCCGCGCGTACGGCGGGGCGCGGGCTGGCGATCCTCTCCATCGTGCTGGCCAACGTGCTGGGCGGGGTCGCCTACCCGGTCCAGAAGCTGGCCCTGGAGGGCCTGCCGCCGGCCACGGTCGGGTTCCTGCGCAACGCCGTGGCGCTCCTGCCGCTCTACCTCGTCCTGCGCGCCCGCCGCCGCGCGGGCGCTGAGCGCCCGCGCTGGACGGGGGCCGAGAAGGTGCGCGTGCTCCTGCTCGGCACGGTGGCCTACGCGCTGCCGATGTGGCTCGGGATCGTGGGCGTCGAGCTCGCCAGTGCCGCCAACGCCTCGATCCTGATCCTGCTCGAGCCGGTGACGATCGTGGCCATCGCCTGGCTCGTGCTGGGCGAGCGCGTCGGGCCGCTCAAGGTGCTGGGCCTCGTGCTCGGGTTGATGGGCGCGCTCGCGATCGTCTCGGAGGGAGCCTCGCTGAGGGCGCTGTGGGCCGGCGAGGCCTTCCTCGGGAACCTCCTCCTGGCGCTGCACGGCATCCTGTGGGGCTGCCACACGCCCCTCGCCCTGCCGCTGAGCCGGCGCCACGACGCTTTCGACCTGTGCCTGCGCGCCACGCTGCTGAGCTTGCTGGTGCTGGGGCCCGCGGCGCTGCTCGAGGCGGCGGCCTGGAGCGCCGGGCCCACGCTCTTGCCAGCCCTGGGCTGGACCCTCGGGCTCGGTCTGTTCGTCTCCTTCGGCGCGACCGTGCTCTGGCTCGCCGCCCTGCGTCACCTCCAGGCGGCCACGGTGGCCGGCTTCATCTTCCTCCAGCCCCTCAGCGGGGTCCTGGTCGGGATCCTGTTCCTGGGCGAGCGCCTCTCGCCCGCGGCGCTGACGGGGGGGACCTTGATCGTCGTCGGCGTCGCGCTCGACGTCCTGCGCACGAACCGCCGCGCACCGCAGGCCGTGGCGGGCTCGTGAGCCCAGGGGCAAGCGAGGATCGCGCGCCTGCATCGAGCCTGAGCGACCTGCAAGCATGCCAAGGGCATGGTTGCAGGTCGCTCAGCCCTCGCGCTCGTCCAGCCAGGCCATCTGGATCGCCTCGAGCAGCTTCTCGTTCGACTTCTTGGGGTCGCCCTCGAAGCCCGGCAGCGCGCAGATCCAGCGGTGCAGGTCGGTGAAGCGCACGCCCAGCGGGTCCACGTCCGGATGGGCCTCGGCCAGGCGCCAGCCGATCTCGTGCACGTCGGTCCAGCCGAAGGAGAGGTCCATCACACCTCGCTGAGCTTCTTGCCCTGCAGGGCGGCCCTGGCGACGGAGTCCATCAGCACGGCCGCCAGCGGCAGGCCGGCGCGCTCGAGCTCGTCGCGCACGCGCTGCACGCGCTTCACGTCGTCCGCCTGCTGGGCCGCGCGCGCCGCGGCGACGGCTGCTTCGAGCTCGGTCAGGGTCTCCTTGTCGAGGCTGGCGCGCGCGCCGGGCAGGCTCTTCTCGATCGCGCGCAGCATCGTGCCGAGCTCGACGCGCAGGTTCGCCAGGCGGCTCTGGTCGAAGTCCTCGCGCGCGTGAGCGAAGGACTCCTTGAGCATCGTCTCGACCTCGGCGTCGGTCAGGCCGTTCATCGGCTGGACCTCGATCGTGGCCTCGGTGCCGGTCGATTGCTCGCGCGCCGTGACCGTCAGGAGTCCGTCGGCGTCCAGCGCGAAGCGCACGGCGACGCGCGCCATGCCGGCCGGCAGGGGCGGGATGCCGCGTAGCTTGAAGCGCCCGAGCGTGCGGCAGTCCTTGGCCAGCTCGCGCTCGCCCTGCACGACGTGGAAGTCGATGCCGGTCTGGTTGTCGGCGTAGGTCGTGAAGGTCTCGGTCGCCTGGCTCGGGATCGGCGCGTTGCGCGGCACGAGCTTGGCGACGGCGCCGCCCATGGTCTCCAGGCCGAGCGAGAGGGGAGTCACGTCGAGCAGGAGCAGCTCGCGCGTGCCCCCGCCGAGCACGTGGCCCTGCACGGCGGCTCCCAGGGCCACGACCTCGTCGGGGTTGAGCTCGGCGTGCGGCTTCCGGCCGAAGTAGCCGGCCACGGCCTCGCGCACGCAGGGGATGCGCGTCGTGCCGCCCACCAGCACGACCTCGTCGATCTGGTCGGGGCGCAGCTTCGCGTCGTGCAGCGCGCGGCGGCAGCAGGCCAGCGTGCGCTCGAGGAGGGGCGCGGCCAGGCGCTCGAACTCCTCGCGCTGCACGGCCCGACGCCAGGCCAGGCGCCGCTCGGGCACGGCCACGTGCAGCTCGGCCTCGGGGCGCGTCGAGAGCTCGATCTTGCAGTGCTCGGCCGCGAGGCGCAGGCCCTGCAGGAAGGCCGGGTCCTCGGCCAGGTCGGCCGGCGGCGCGGCCTCGGCCAGGGCCAGCTCGACCAGCACGCGGTCGAGGTCGTCGCCGCCGAGGTGCGTGTCGCCGGCCGTCGCCAGCACGCGGAAGACGCCGCCCTCGATCGCGAGCACCGAGACGTCGAAGGTACCGCCGCCGAAGTCGTAGACCGCGACCAGGCCCTCGCGGCGCTGCTCCAGACCGTAGGCCAGGCTCGCGGCGGTGGGCTCGTTGACGATGCGCGCGACCTCCAGCTCCGCCAGGCGCGCGGCATCGCGCGTCGCGGCGCGCTGGGCCTCGTCGAAGTAGGCCGGCACCGTGATCACGGCGCGGCGCGGGGCCTCCTCGCCCAGGGCCTCGCTGGCGGTGCGCCAGACCTCGCGCAGGATCAGGGCCGAGAGCTCCTGCGGCGTCCACAGGCGTCCGCCGGCCTCGAGCTGGATCACGCCGTGCTGGGTCTCGCGCGCCGGGAACGGCACCGAGGCGAGGTCCGCGCGCGCGTCGGCCAGTCCGCGGCCCATGAAGCGCTTCACGCTGAGGAGCGCGCGCCCCGGCTCGCCGGCGGCGCGCTCGCGCGCGCTCCAGCCGACGAGGGGTGCGCCGCTGGCGGGGAAGTGCACGGCCGAGGGGATGCGCCCGTCGGGCCGCCCCTTCGGACGCAGGATCTCGGGCCGGCCGTCGCGCCACAGGGCGGCGAGCGAGTAGGTCGTGCCGAGGTCGATCCCGAGCGTGGGGCGCGCGGGCTGGTTCAGGACGTCGAGCTCGAGGTAGGGCATGGGCTCAGCGGACGGCGAGGCGCAGCTCGCCGACTTCCGTCAACGCGCGCTCGAGGTAGCGCAGCGCGTTCAGCTCCTGGCGCGCGCGGCGCAGGGCCGGCGCACCGGCGGGGGGGAGAGGGGTGAGGCACTCGCCCACGGCCGCACGGCGGCGGGCGCGCTCGGACTCCAGGGCGGGGACGAGCGCATCGAGGCGCGCGCGCTCGGCCGAGCCGGTTGGCGCGGACCGCGCTTCCTCGATCTTCTCGTTCCACTCCAGGACCTCCAGCAGGAACTCCTGCGGCATGGCGCGTTCCTGGTCCTCGCCCGGACCACCCAGGGCGCGCACCAGCCAGTCGGCGCGCCGGTCCTCGTCGGCCAGCACCTGGTAGGCGGCGTTGAGCGCGGCCGTGCCGTCCTCGGCGCGCCGGCGCGTCTCGGCCTCGGCGCGCGCATGCATGTCGGGGTGCAGCTCGCGCGAGAGCGCGAGGTGCCGCCGGCGCAGCGCGGCGAGGTCCAGGACGAAGCCCGGCTCGAGCCCGAAGGCCTCGAAGGGCGTGGGCGCGCGCGCGGGCGCGAGCAGCGCGCCGCAGGCCTCGCACAGCAACGGCGTGGCCAGCGCCTGCCCGCAGGACGGGCAGGCCGCCGCGGTGGCGGGGGAGTTCACCGGAGCCTCGCGGGCGGCCTCAGACCGTGAACGACTCGCCGCAGCCGCAGGTCTTCGAGGCGTTCGGGTTCCCGAACTTGAAGCCGCGGCCCATCAGGCTCTCCTCGAAGTCGACCTCCGTGCCGGAGAGGTACAGGAAGCTCTTCGGGTCGCACACGACGCGGAAGCCCGCGGCCTCGGCCACCTGGTCGTCCTCGTGGACCGTGTCGTCGAAGCCCAGGGTGTAGCTGAATCCGGAGCAGCCCCCGCCCTTCACCCCGACCCGCAGGACGGTCTCGGGCGGCAGGCTCTGGTCGCGGACGATGCGCTTGAGCTCCTTGATGGCGCGTTCGGACAGGCTGATCACGAGGGCTCCTAGTTCTGGGTGGCGGCCGGCTGGGTGGCTTCCGCTTCCTGCTTGCGCTTGAAGTCGGCGATGGCGGCCTTGATCGCGTCCTCCGCCAGCACGCTGCAGTGGATCTTGACCGGCGGGAGCGAGAGCTCCTCGACGATCTCGGTGTTGCGGATGGTCTCGGCCTCGGCCAGCGTGCGGCCCTTGAGCCACTCGGTCGCGAGCGACGAGCTGGCGATGGCCGAGCCGCAGCCGAAGGTCTTGAACTTCGCGTCCACGATGCGGTCGCCATCGACCTGGATCTGGAGCTTCATGACGTCGCCACACTCCGGAGCGCCGACGACGCCCGTGCCGACGTCGGGCCGGGCCTTGTCCAGCGCGCCGACGTTGCGCGGGTGGTTGTAGTGATCGAGAACCTTGTCGCTGTAGGCCATGGCTGTGCTCCTAGTGATTTCCTTGCCACTGGATGTTCTTGAGGTCCACGCCCTCCTGGGCGAGCTCGTACAGGGGCGACATCTCGCGCAGGCGCTTGACGGCCTTGACGACCGCGTCGGCCGCGTAGTCGACCTCCGCGCGCGTCGTGAAGCGCCCGATGCCGAAGCGGATCGAGCTGTGGGCCAGCTCCTCGCCCACGTCCATCGAGCGCAGCACGTGGCTGGGCTCGAGGCTGGCCGAGGTACAGGCCGAGCCGGAGGACACGGCCACGTCGCTGATGCCCATGATGAGGGATTCCCCCTCCACGAAGTGGAAGGAGAGGTTCAGGTTGCCCGGCAGGCGCTCGGTCGGGTGGCCGTTCAGCTCGACGTAGCCGAGCTCCTTGACGATGCGCTGGTGCAGGTGGTCGCGCAGCTCGAGACAGCGCTGGGCCTCGCTCGCGAGCTCGGTGCGCGCCAGCTCGCAGGCCTTGCCGAGGCCGACGATGCCGGGGACGTTGAGCGTGCCGGAGCGCATGCCGCGCTCGTGCCCGCCGCCGTCGATCTGGGCCGCCAGGCGCACGCGCGGGTTCTTGCGGCGCACGTAGAGCGCGCCCACGCCCTTCGGGCCGTACATCTTGTGGGCCGAGAGGCACAGGAGGTCGACGTGGTCGGCCTCGACGTCCACCGGCACCTTGCCGGCGGCCTGGGTCGCGTCGGTGAAGAACAGCGTCCCGAGCTCGTGGCACACGGCCCCGATCTCGCGGATCGGGTTGAGCGTGCCGACCTCGTTGTTGGCCCACAGGATCGCGACCAGCACCGTGTCGGGCCGGATCGCGGCGCGCACGGCCTCGGCCGAGACGCGCGCGGTCTTGTCGGGCTTCAGGTAGGTGACCTCGCAGCCCAGCTTCTCCAGGTGCTTGCAGGTGTCGAGCACGGCCTTGTGCTCGGCCAGGCTGGTCACGACGTGCCGGCCCTTCGAGGCGTACATCTCGACCGCGCCCTTGAGCGCCAGGTTGATCGCCTCGGTCGAGCCCGAGGTGAACAGGATCTCCTTGGAGGAGGCTCCGATCAGGGCCGCGACCTCCTCGCGGGCCTTCTCGACCGCCTGCTCGGCCTTCCAGCCGAAGGCGTGCGAGCGGCTGGCGGCGTTGCCGAACTCCTCGCGGAAGAAGGGCAGCATGGCCTGGAGCACGCGCTCGTCCACGGGCGTCGTGGCCTGGTAGTCGAGGTAGATCGGGAGCTTCATGGGGCGCTAGAGCGCGGCGGTTCGCGCCGCGAGGGGGGCCGGATGCTGAGCGAGGTCGCGCAGGGTCGTGCGGTTCAGGAGGCGCCAGAGCTCGTGGCGCAGGGTCTCGATCGGGCTGCGGATCGGGCACACGTGCTCGACGCCGCAGGTGCTGCCCGCGGCGAGCCCGAGCGACGCGCAGCTCGTCAGGGACGGATGCCCCTCGAGCGCCGCCACGACCTCGCCGACGCGGATCGTCTCGGCCGCGCGTGCCAGCGAGTAGCCACCGGTCGCGCCGCGGTGCGAGTCCACCAGGCGCGCGTGACACAGGTCCTTCAGGACCTCGGCCACCAGGCGTTTCGGCACCGGGTAGGCCTCGCAGATCTCGCGCACGCTGACGACCCCACCCTCCGCGCGCGCGGCGAGGTGGGTCAGGGCGATCAGCCCGTATTCGGTGCGCTTGGTGAGCTGGAGCACGGCGAGTCGTCCTAAACAGCACTGAATCAGTGCGATTTTGGGCCCGAAAGAAGGCCGTCGCGGAGGACGGCCTGGGTTCGGATACCCCATCCTACGGGCCGCGGAGCCCGATTGCCAGGCTCGGGAGCCACGAATCTCTCGTGCGCGGGAGATCGACAGGGGGCCCCGACGGACTCAAGGGAACCCGTCCCAGGCCCCGAAGAGGTCCCCTCCGTGGCACGTGAACCGATCTGTATGGGCTGCGGCCAGCCCACCGGGCCCCTGCCCCGCCTGAACGTCCTTCCCGACGGCCGCACCTGCGCCTCCTGCGCGAACCGGCTGCTGGACGTCCTGCCGCCGCTCCTGCCCTGCGCCCCGAGCGAGGAGGAGTGGGCCGAGGAGGGCGACGAGGGGGACGACTTCCTGAAGGGCGCCTGAGGGCGGCCCGCAGGTCCTCCCGCGCTCCTCAGCTCCGCGCGTCGCGCTCCAGGGCGGCGCGGATGTCGTCCGGCAGCGCCAGCGGCCGGAACGTGCCGAGGTCGATGCAGGCCACTTCGGCCCCGCCCGTCGCCAGGCACTCGCGGTCGGCCGCGCGCAGGACCTCGTAGGCGTAGCGGATCGAGGCCCCCCGGAAGCGCTCGACCCAGGTGCGCACCAGGACCTCGTCGCCGTAGCGCGCCGCCTGCCGGTAGCGCACCTCGACCTGGCGCACGGCCATGCCGAGGCCGCGGCGCTCGACCTCGTCGTAGGGAAAGCCCAGCTCGCGCATCAAGGCTGTCCGCCCCTCCTCGAGGTAAACGAGGTAGCTCGCGTGGTGGACGATCCCCATCTGGTCCGTCTCGGCGTAGCGCACCCGCAGGCGCAACTCGTGCGGCGTCGGCATGGGCGCGGAGGATAGCCGAGGAGGACGACCGGGGGAGGAGGACGGCAGGCCCTCGTCCCGCGCCCCTGGGCCCCGTAGGATCTCGGCCCCGATGGTGGAGGTCCGCCCGAGCGAGCGCCGTGGCGATGCGACCGCGGCGGTGCTCCTGACCTGGTTCCTGCCCGGCGCCGGGCACGCGTACCTCGGGCGGGTCGCCTTCGGGGCACTGGCCTTCCTGGTGCTCGAGGGGCTGTTCCTGCTGGGCTGGTGGATCAGCGAGGGGCGCATCTTCGAGTACCTCGATCCGGAGCTGCGGGGGCCCTTCGCGACCCTGCTCGCGCCCGAGGCGGGGAACCTGGGGGCGATGCTCGCCTACCTCAAGGTGTCCGGCTTCGGCGCGCTCGAGGCGACGCCCTTCCCACGCGGGATGTTCCTCGGCAGCGTGCTGTGCGCCGTCTCCGGGCTCGCGAACCTGCTGCTCGCGGCGCATGCGCACCTCGCGGCGCGCGCGCCGAGCGCCCGCCCGCCCGGTGCGACGCACCCGGCGCTCCTGGCCGCGGCCGCCTGGCTCCTGCCTGGGCTCGGGCACTGGCTGCAGGGACGCCGGCGGCGCGCGCTCCTCGTCGCGGCGCTGCTCCTCGGGCTGTTCCTGCTCGGGACGTGGCTCGCGGAGGGCTCGAACCTCTCGCGCGAGCGGCACTTCTACTACTGGTCGGGCCAGGTGCTGCTGGGCGGGCCCGCGCTCCTCCTCGAGGCCCTGCTGGGCGGCCTGCGGGTCACGGACGAGATCCGCTGGGTCGACGTGGGCCTGCTCTACGGGTGCATGGCCGGGCTCCTCAACGTGCTGGCCGTCCTGGACGTGTACGGCCTGGCCGAGCAGCGCTGGCTCGGACATGTGGAGCTCCACGGGGGCGTCGGAGCGCGCGTCGAGGGCGAGGTGTCGGCGTGAACTTCGCCATGCACGTGGGCTTCTTCCTGCTGCTCGCGCTCGTGATCGTGGTCCTGGGGGCGTTCTACTCCGAGGTCGAGGACGGGCCCGCGCTGCGCAGCGTCCCGCGGCGCTTCGTGGTCTTCGTCGGGGCCTGTGCCGGTGTCGCGCTCGTGATGCTGGTGCTCGAGGCCCTCCTCGCGTCCCCGGGCTGAGCTCCGCGCGGACCGGTGCGCCTCAGCCGCGCCGCCCGGACCCGCGGAAGAGCCCTCCGGGGCCGCGCGCGACCGCCCCGGCCAGCTCGAGCTCGACCAGCTCCACCAGGACCTCGGCCACGGGGCGGCGCAGGCGCAGGGCGAGCTCGTCGGCCGTCAGGGTCTCGCCGCACAGGGCGCGCACGAGCGGATGCGCGGGCCGAGGCGAGCCCTGCTCGGCCACGGGCTCGAGCCCGAGGGCCGGCAGGAGCTCGGCGGGATCCTCCAGGAGCGCGGCGCCCTCGCGCAGCAGGCGATGGCAGCCGCGGGCCATCGGATGGTCGACGCGGCCGGGCACGGCGAAGACCTCGCGCCCCTGGTCGAGCGCCCAGCGGGCCGTGATCAGCGAGCCCGAGGCGTGGGCCGCCTCCACCACGACCAGCGCCCGCGCCAGGCCCGAGATCAGCCGGTTGCGCCACGGGAAGTGGTGTCGCCGCGGGGCCTGGCCCGGCGCGAACTCGGAGAGGAGGCAGCCCTCGCGCGTCATGCGCTCGCTCAGCTCGTCTGCCGGCCAGGGCCGGTCCACGCCCGAGCCGAGCACCGCCAGGGTCGACCCGCCGGCCTCGAGCGCGGCGCGGTGGGCGAGGGCGTCGATCCCGCGCGCCAGGCCGCTGACGATCGCCACGCCGTGCAGCGCGAGGAAGGTGGCGATGCGCGCGGCCTGGACCTCGCCATAGGGCGTGGGTGCGCGCGTCCCGACCACGGCGACGCGCGGGCGGTGCGCGAGGACCTCGGGCCGGCCGGCGAGCCACAGCTCGTCGGGAGGGTGCTCGATCGTGCGCAGCTCCTCGGGCCAGGCGGGGTCGGAGGGGCGCAGGTGCAGCGGGGGGCTCACGCCCGTCGACCGCCCCTACTCCGGCGCGGTTTCTCCGATTCCGCGCACCGGGGCGCGCGCCGGGCCCAGGCGCGGCGGCGGCCCGGCCGCGCCCGGCTGGACGTGCCGGCGCATCTCCTCCAGGAAGCGGCCGACCTCCAGGCCCAGGTGCTCCGGCTGGTAGCGAGCCAGCAGCGCGCGGTGGCTCGAGTGCAGGCGCCCCGCGCCCTCGGCGTTGCCCGCCTGCAGGTGGTGCAGGGCCACGGCGGCCTGGACGAGCCCCTTGTAGAAGTCCGAGTCGTCGCCCTCGGTCGCCTCCCACAGCTCCTCGAAGAGCTCGTGCGCGGCCAGGTAGCGGCCGCGGTCGAAGAGCGTCACGGCTGCCGCCAGGGTGGCGGCGCGCTCGTCCGGGGGGAGCGAGCTCACGGCGAGCGCGGCGGGGGCTCGCGTCCGCGATCCTCGCGGCGGCGCTCGCGCTCGTAGAAGGGCGGCAGGCCCCAGAACTCGTCCCAGCCCTCGCGCAGTTCCTTGGGCAGGAGCGGGGTCTTCTCCGGCGGGCGGTAGCGCTTGCGGTTCGCGCGCCACCAGTCCTCCCACAGCTCCGGCGCGAGCCCGAGGTCCACGCCCGTGAGCAGCACGAGGGCCGTGCGCATCTCCGGCATCAGCGGCGCGACGCGGCGCTCGGGCGGTCGTCCGGTGGTCGTGGCGCCCAGGATCCCGAGCAGGGCCTCGAGAGCGGGCTCCGTGCCGATGCGCGCCAGGCCGAAGATGCGCGCGCGCCAGACGGCGTGGTCGTGGGGCTCGAAGGGCTCGCGCGCCAGCAGCGCGACGGAACGCGGATCGCCGTGCTGCCCGATCGCGCGCAGGCTGGCGATGAGCAACTCGCGGTCGTCCTTCCAGCGACGCTCCTCCTGGGCCTGGGTCAGGGCCGCCAGCGCCTCGGCGTGGGCGTTCCAGCGCAGGCTCGCCAGGGCGGCGAGCTGCACCTCCTTGCGCTCGTCGCGCAGGGCCCGCGCGACGCGCTTCACGACCTCGGCGTGGGGCACGCGCTGGGCCGCCTCCAGGGCGGCCAGGAGCGCGGCGAGCTCGCCCGAGCGCAGGGCCGCGTCGAGCGCGCCGCGGGCCTCGGCCACCTGGGCCGGGGTCGGACCGTCGTCGCCCGGGTCCTGCGGGGCCAGCGCGAGAGCCAGGACGAGCAGTGCGGCACGCATGGGCGGATCGTAGCCCGCGCGGCGCGCGGCGCGGGCCGTGCCGTGCGGAAACGACGCGGGCCAGCCCTGGGCTGGCCCGCGAGGCGTGCGGATGCGCGCTCTGCGCTACGTCTCGGACTCGGCGCCGGCGCCGACCGCCTCGGCCTCCACGGGCTTCTCGCGCGTGAAGGTCAGGGCCTCGGCCTTGGCCACCTCGCCGGTGACGGTCACGTAGATCGTCGCCTGCGCGGTGTCGCCCAGCCGGAGAACTTCCTCGGCCAGCGGGTCCTCGACGAAGCGCTCGATCGCGCGCCGCAGTGGGCGCGCGCCGTAGTCGGTGTTGAAGCCCTTCTGGATCAGGAACGCGATGGCCTTGTCGTCCAGGATCAGGTCCAGACCACGCGCCTTGATGCGCAGCAGGACCTCGCGCAGCTGCAGGTCGACGATGCGGCGCAGGTCGCTCTCGGTCAGCTGGTTGAACACGACCAGCTCGTCGACGCGGTTCAGGAACTCCGGCCGGAACTGGCGCTGCACCTCGCTGAGCACGTCCTCGCGCAGCTTCCGGTTCTTCTGCACCTCGTCGGCCAGCGCATCGGCCTTGGCGAAGCCCAGGCCGCCCCCCGAGGTCAGGAGGTGCGAGCCGATGTTGCTGGTCATGATCAGGATCGTGTTGCGGAAGTCGATGTGCCGCCCGAACGAGTCGGTCAGGCGCCCTTCCTCCATGATCTGCAGCAGCATGTTGAACACGTCCGGGTGGGCCTTCTCGATCTCGTCGAGCAGGACCACCGAGTAGGGCCGGCGCCGCACCTTCTCGGTGAGCTGGCCGCCCTCCTCGTAGCCGACGTAGCCCGGAGGAGCACCGACCAGCCGCGAGGCGTTGTGCTTCTCCATGTACTCGCTCATGTCGATCGTGATGACCGCGTCCTCGTTGCCGAACATGAACTTGGCCAGCGACTTGGCGAGGTAGGTCTTGCCGACCCCCGAGGGGCCCAGGAACACGAACGAGCCCATCGGCCGGCGCGGGTCCTTGAGGCCCGAGCGCGAGCGGCGCACCGAGCGCGCGATGGCCTTGATCGCGTCGTCCTGGTGGATCACCGAGCGACCGAGCTCGTCCTCCATCTGCAGCAGGCGTTCGGCCTCGGCCTTCTCGAGCCGCGTCAGGGGCACGCCGGTCATCTTGGAGACGGTCTCGCGGATGTCGTCGACGTCGACCTTGCCCGCCGATTCCTGCTCGGCCTGCTTCGAGCGCCACTGCTTCTGGCGCTCCTCGCGCTGCTTGCGCAGCTGGTAGGCCTCGTCGCGCAGGCGCGCGGCCTTCTCGAACTCCTGGTTGTGGACCGCCTCCTCCTTGGCGCGGTCGAGCTCCTCGATCTTGGTGTTGACCTCCTTGAGGTCGGGCGGCGACACCATGTTCTTCAGGCGCACGCGCGCGCCGGCCTCGTCCATCACGTCGATGGCCTTGTCCGGCAGGAAGCGGTTGGTGATGTAGCGCACCGAGAGGTCGACCGCCTCGGCCAGGGCCGCGTCGCTGTACTGCACGCGGTGGTGGGCCTCGTAGCGGTCGCGCAGGCCGCGCAGGATCGAGACGGCCTCGTCCGGGCTGGGCGGCTCGACGTTGACCGACTGGAAGCGGCGCTCCAGCGCGCCGTCCTTCTCGATGTGCTTGCGGTACTCGTCGAGGGTCGTGGCGCCGATGCACTGGATCTCGCCGCGCGAGAGGGCCGGCTTGAGCACGTTCGACGCGTCGATCGCGCCCTCGGCCCCGCCGGCGCCCACCAGCGTGTGCAGCTCGTCGATGAACAGCACCACGTCGCGCACGCGGCGCACCTCGGTCATGACGGCCTTGATGCGCTCCTCGAACTGGCCGCGGTACTTGGTGCCGGCCACCATCAGGGCCAGGTCCAGCACGACCATGCGCTTGTCGCGCAGCAGGTCGGGCACCTCGCCGTTGATGATGCGCTGCGCCAGGCCCTCGACGATGGCGGTCTTGCCCACGCCGGGCTCGCCCAGCAACACGGGGTTGTTCTTGGTGCGGCGCGAGAGGATCTGGATCACGCGCTCGATCTCGTTCTCGCGTCCGATCACGGCGTCGAGCTTGCCCTCGCGCGCCAGCTCGGTCAGGTCGCGGCCGAAGGCGTCCAGGGCCGGCGTCTTGCTCTTCGACTGACCCTGCTGGCCGCCGATGGGCTGCTCGCTCTGCTCCTCCTCCTCTTCCTCGCCGTGCTCGGCCCCCAGGAACTCGAGCACCTCCTCGCGCACGTCCTCCAGCTTCACGCCCAGGTTGGTCAGGACCTTGGCGGCGATGCCCTCGTTCTCCTTGATCAGGCCGAGGAGCAGGTGCTCGGTGCCGATGTAGTTGTGCCCGAGGTTCCCGGCCTCCTCCATGGAGAGCTCGAGCACCTTCTTGGCGCGCGGGGTGAACGGGAGCTGGCCCATCGTCACCACCGAGGGCCCGGTCTTGACCAGCTTCTCGACCTCGGTCCGGATCTTGGCCAGGTCGATGTTCATGTTCCGCAGCACGTTCGCCGCGACCCCGCTGCCCTCCTGCACCAGGCCGAGCAGGATGTGCTCGGTCCCTAGGTACTCGTGGTTGAACCGTTGCGCCTCCTGGCGGGCGAGGTTCATGACCTTCTTGGCGCGGTCGGTGAAGCGGTCGAACATGGTCGCGAGTGGCTCCGTCGGGAGGTGAGGGACGCCTAGGGATGGTCCCCAGGCCATCGACTTGCAAGCCTTTCGGCCTGCGAGCGGGCCCGGGTTCAACCGATCTTCGGCTGCCCGGCCCTCGGAGCGGAGCCTCTTTCCGGCTCCGCGACCGAGTACCGGCGGGCGAGGCAGCCATTATCGCCGGGCGCGCCGGGTTTTCCAGCGCCACGGACCCGGGGCCCGCCTCAGGAACCCTTGCGCTGGGCCTCCAGCTCCTGGATCTGGTCCCGCAGGCGGGCGGCGCTCTCGTAGGCCTCCTCGCGGATGGCCGCCTCGAGCTTCGTGCGCAGGTCCGAGAGGTGGCGCAGGCGCTGGCTCGAGCCCTCGGCCGCGGCCGGCAGCCGGCCGCGGTGGGTCTGGGCGTTGTGGACCCGCAGCAGCAGCGGCTCGACGTGGGCGCGGAAGACCTGGTAGTCCTGCGGGCAGCCGAAGCGCCCCTTGCTGCGGAACTCGGCCAGCGAGATGCCGCACTGCGGGCACACGAGTGCGCCCTCGGCCCGCGCCTTCTGGGCCGACTGGCGCAGGAGCTTCCAGATGTCCGGCTTGACCTTGGCGATCACGACCGGCGCGCCCGGCAGCTCGAGGTCGCGCGCGCAGCCCTCGCACATGTGCTTCTGCTGCACGCTCGAGCCGGCACCGATCTCGGTCACGTGCACGGTCGCGGGTTGCTTCTGGCAGAGTTCGCAGATCATTCGGCCGGCCGCGGAAGGATCGGGAGTGGGGCCCTTCCTGGTATAGCCCAGCCCGTTTCGCCCGTCGAGGACCCTCTTCCCGCGGGTGCCGCGGGGGTCACTCATCCTCGCCCGGATCGCGGAAGCTCGTGCGGCAGCGGGCCACCAGGGCGCTCGTCACCTTCTGGCGCCCGAGGAGCGCGCTCAGCTCGGGCGGGCCGTGCTCGAGCAGCCAGGCCAGGACGTCGATCGTCTCCGCGCCTCCCGGGAGCCCGGCAAGGAGCCGCCCGAGCGCCGCGCTGGGGGCAACGCTGCGCTCCGGGAGCGGGGTCGGATCCTCGTCCTGACCGGCGGCCGCCATGCGCAGGCGCGCGGCGCCGAGGCCGCGGCGCTCGCGCAGCGCGGGCGAGCACTCCAGCGTTCCGACCAGCAGGTGGACCGGCCCGATCGCTGCGCGGCCGAGCTGGCCGGCCACGCGTGCGCTGGCCCCCAGGGCGCGCAGGGTCTCGCCCGCGAAGGCGCGAAAGAGCGGCCCCTCCGCGGGGACGGGAGCCGCGGCGGCCGGGGCCGGAGGTGCTTCGCCCGGCGCGCAGGCGGGCGTCTGCTCGGCCAGGCGGCGCGCGAGCTCCTCGGGCAGGACCGCCAGGGCCGCGGCGAAGAGGTCTTCCGGCTCGACCTGGGCCGCCGCGCGCGCCGCGGCCGCCGCGCGCGCGGCCCGCAGCGCCTCGACCGCGCGCACCGAGAAGGGCAGGGTGCGGCCCGAGCCGACGACCATGATGCCCTCGCACAGCGCCAGGACCTCGATCCCGATCGTCTCCGGGTCGGCGAACGCGTGCAGGACGGTGCGCGTGGCGGCGCAGTCCTCGTCCGCGAGCAGGGCCGCGAGCCAGTGCTCGGGCGAGAGCTCCTCGGCGTGCAGGCGCAGGGCCAGGGCGTGGGCGCGCTCCAGCGAGGCGCGTGCGTAGGCGCCCAGCCCGGCGGCGTGCGGCGTGGGCGCGCTCATCGCAGGTCCTCGAGCGCGCGGCGGAAGTCCGCGGCGCGCTCCTCGAAGTTCGCGTAGGCGTCGAAGCTCGCCGCGGCGGGCGAGAAGAGCACGTCGGCGCCCTCCGGCCCGCGCTCGAAGGCCCGCGCGAGCGCCTCCGGCACGCTGGCGACGACCTCGACCGGCACCGCCGCCGCGCGCAGGGCCGCCGCGAGGGCCGGGCCCGCCTCGCCGAAGGCCACCGCCAGGCTCACGCGCGCGCGCGCCTCCCGGGCCAGCTCCTCCAGCGGCAGGCGCTTCGCCTTGCCACCCAGTACGAGCACCAGGCCCGGTGCCAGCGCGCGCAGGGCCGAGATCGTCGAGTCCGGCGTGGTCGAGACGGCGTTGTCGAGCACGCGCCGCCCGCGGAAGCGCCCCAGGTCCTCCAGGCGGTGCGGCAGCCCGCGCAGCGCAGGCAGGGCGCGCGCGAGGGCCTCGGGCGCCGCTCCCGCCAGGCGCGCCAGGCCCAAGGCGACCAGCGCGTTCTCGCGCTGGAACTCGCCCGGGAGCGCCAGGTCGGCCACGCGTCCCAGGCGCTCGTCGCCGAGCCGGAACTCGCCCGCGCGCACGAAGAGCCCGTCGTCGCCGTCGTGCGCGGCGAAGAGGAGCTTCGTCCCCTGCACGGGCCAGGCGGCGAGGCGCGCGTCGTCGCGCGGCAGGAGTGCGTGCCCGCCGGGCCGCAGGAGCTCCAGGATGCGCCGCTTGGCGGCCGCGTAGGCCGCGATCGTCCCGTGTCGCTCGAGGTGGTCGGCCAGCACGTTGACCACCGCCACGGCCTCGGCGCGCGCCGCGCGCTGGCTGCCCGCGAGCATCTCGAGCTGGTAGGAGGAGAGCTCCAGCACGACCACGTCCGCCGGGCGGATCTCCGGCAGCAACGGCAGGAGCGAGCCGCCGATGTTCCCGCCGCGGTGCGCGCGCAGCCCGGCGCCGGCCAGGAGCGCGTGCGTCAGGTGCGTGGTCGAGCTCTTGCCCTGCGTGCCCGTGATCGCCACGACCCGCGCCTGCACGGCCTCCAGGAACAGCTCGATCTCGGAGCTGAGGCGCGCCCCGGCCGCGCGCGCGGCGGCCAGCAGCGGCTCCGTCGGGCGCACCGCCGGGTTGACCACGACCAGCGCGGCGCGCGTGAAGTCCTCGGGCCGGTGGCCGCCGAGCGCGTACTCGAGCGGCAGGTCGGCCAGCGTCTCGAGCGTGCGCGCCAGCCCGGTCGCGGGGCGCTGGTCGGTGACGAGCACGCGCGCACCGAGCCCGGCCAGGTAGCGCGCCGCGCCGGCCCCACCACCGAAGCTGCCCAGGCCCATGACCACGACCGGGCGTCCGGCCAGCGCGCGGTGCTCCGGCGGGGCCGCGGCGCGGAGATCGGCGGTGCTCACGGCTGCGGGGCCGGCTCGGGCGCGGGCGGCTCGGCCGCCGGCTCGGGCTCGCTCGGCACGACCGAGGGCTCGGCCGCGGGCAGCTCGCGCGGTCCCTGCGGTCCGGCCTGGCGCAGCACGCTGGCGCGCTCGATCACCGAGCGCAGGCTCGGCAGGTTCACCATGGACTCGCCCGGCACCAGCTCCTGGTGCACCTTGCGCCGGTCGCGCAGGCCCACCGGCAGCAGCACCTCGCTGACTAGGTCGAGCGGGAAGCGCGCGTACCAGGGCGCGCGCAGCTTGATGCGCCGGCTCGTCGTCTGGTACCCGGGCTTGTAGAAGGTCACGCGGCGCACGCCGAAGTGCTCGAAGGGCACCTTGACCGGCGTGATGCCGACGCGCTCGTCGTCCAGGCGCACCTCCGCTCCCGGCGGGTTGGTCGTGATCTCGAGGTAGCGGCGCGTGCGGCAGCCCACCAGGGGCAGCAGCAGCGCGAGCGCCAGCACGACCGAGGCCAGGGAGCGCGTCACGCCGGCCCAGGATAGTGGCGGAGAGGGCGGGATTCGAACCCGCGGACCCCCTTGTGAGGAGTCACCTGATTAGCAATCAAGCGCCTTCGGCCTCTCGGCCACCTCTCCGCGGGAGGGCGGAGGAGGATAGCGGCGCGCGCGCGGGCCGGCAAGGAAGGGCGCTGCCCGGGGCGCCGCCCCGGGAAGCGGCCGCCGACCCGTGCACGACCCGCGTCCGTCGCGTTCACTGGTGGCATGCTCCTCCCGCTGCTGCTGGCGCTCCTCGGGCTGGCGCCCCAGGCCACGCAGACGCGCGAGCCCCTGCCGGGCGATCCCTTCCAGCGGCTGGACCCGTCCCTGCGGAGCACGCTCGACGTGCTCGACCCCCTGGCGGGCGGCTGGGAGAGCGAGGCGCGCTCCGACGCGGCCGCCGCGCAGCTCAAGCGCATCGCCACCTTCCTCGAGCGCGGCGGGGAGGCGCCGGCCGTGTTCGCCGCCGACTTCCGCTCCACGCCGCCGCCGCCCCTGGGCGTGTCCTTCGGCGACGAGGTCTTCCGCGTCCGGCGCGCGGCCGGGCCGGCGCCCGCGCCCCGGCCGGGCTCCGGGCCGTTCCTCGAGCTCTTCACCAGGGCCCTGGTGGACGCGCGCGAGATCCACGCCAAGTTCAAGTACCTCGCCGTCGAGCCGGGCGCGAGCCGCTTCACGACCCAGGCCCTGCTGCTGGTCGTGGCCGAGCGCGCCGGGGGCTCGCTGCAGGTCAACAGCTGGTGGGAGTGCGAGTGGCGCGAGCTCCCGGACGGTGCCGCGCCGGAGCTCGTCCACGTGCGCGTGCTCGAGCACGAGGAGCTGGACGCGCAGGCCGCGACGCACTTCGTGCTGGCGGACGCGAGCGCGGCCCTGTTCGGCGCCGCCCCGGCCTGGGCCGAGCAGCTCCTGCCCGGCATCAACGCCTGGCGCGCGCGCCTCGACACGCGCCTCGGCGTGCCCTTCGTCAGCCACGCCGCCGGGATCGCGATCGCCGACGTGGACGGCGACGGGCTCGAGGACCTGTACCTGTGCCAGCCGGGTGGGCTGCCGAACAAGCTGTTCCTGCACCAGCCCGACGGGACGGTGCGCGACGCCTCGGCCGAGGCCGGCGTGGACTTCCTCGACTTCTCGCGCTCGGCCCTGCTGGTGGACCTGGACGGCGACGGCGACCGCGACCTGGCCGTGAACGCGGCCGAGCGCCTCCTGCTGATGGGCAACGACGGGCGTGCGCGCTTCTGGCTCCAGGCCGCGCTCGAGGCCCCCGACACGACCTCGCTGGCGGCGGCCGACGTCGACCTGGACGGGGACCTGGACCTCTACGCCTGCGCCTACGCCTCGCCCTACGACCACTCCTCGCTGCCGGTCCCGTACCACGACGCGAACAACGGCAAGCCCAACGTGCTGCTCGAGAACCGCGGTGACTGGCTGTTCGTCGACGTCACGGCGGCGCGCGGGCTCGACCAGAACAACCGGCGCTTCAGCTTCGCGGCGGCCTTCGAGGACTACGACGACGACGGCGACCCGGACCTGTACGTGGCCAACGACTTCGGGCGCAACAACCTGTACCGCAACGACGGCGGGAGCTTCGTCGACGTCGCGCCCCAGGCCGGGGTCGAGGACATCTCGGCCGGGATGGGCGTGACCTGGGGCGACGCGGACGGCGACGGACGCTTCGATCTGTACGTGAGCAACATGTACTCCTCGGCCGGCAAGCGCATCGCCTTCCAGCGCCAGTTCCAGGCCGCGGCCGGCGACGACGTGCGCGCGCACTACCAGCGCCACGCCCACGGCAACACGCTCTTCCGCAACCGCGGCGACGGCACCTTCGAGGACGTGACCGGCGCGAGCCCGCTGGGCGTCTCCTTCGGGCGCTGGGCCTGGGGCGCCCTGTTCGCGGACCTGAACGGCGACGGCTGGCAGGACCTGCTCTCGCCCAACGGCTTCTTCACGGGCGAGAAGAGCGACGACTTGTGAAGCCTCTTCTGGCGACAGGTCGTGTCGCAGTCCCCGCTCGAGCCGGCCTTCGAGGGCGCGGCTGCCGACGCCTACCGCGCCGCCTGGGCGGCCCTGAACAAGCTCGTGCGCCGTGGCTACTCCTGGTCGGGCCGCGAGCAGAACTGCGCCTTCCTCAACCTGGGAGGGAGTGGCTTCGCCAACGTCTCGGGCGTGAGCGGCTTCGACTTCCCCGACGACGCGCGCGCCCTGGCCCTGGCGGACTGGGACGGGGACGGCGACCAGGACCTGTTCCTGACGAACCGCACCTCGCCGCGCGTGCGCTTCCTGCGCAACGACCAGGCCGGCACGAACGCGCACGTCACGCTCGAGCTCGCCGGGACGCGCACGAACCGTGATGCGATCGGCGCGCGCGTCGAGCTGACCGTGCGCGAGCCGGGGGGACGCGAGCGCCGGCTGGTGCGCGGCGTGCGCGCCGGCGAGGGCTACCTGGCCCAGTCCTCGGGCCGCCTCTCGGTCGGCCTCGGGCCGGCCGGCACGACGCTCCAGCGCGTCGAGGTGCGCTGGCCGGGAGGCGCGCGCGAGGCCTTCGAGGGCGTGCAGCCGGCAGGGGCCTGGCGCCTCGTCGAGGGCGCCGGCCGGGCCGCCCCGCTCGCGCTGGCCCGCGCGAAGCCGCTGCCGAGCGGCGCCATCGCGCCGGCACCGGTGCCGAGCGCCGTGCGCGTGCCGCTGGTGCGCCCGGTGCCGCTGCCACGCCTGACGATGGCCAGCGCGGACGGGAGCGCGCTCGCCCTGTTCGGGATCCAGCCCGGCGGCACGGGCCAGGGCACGGGTCGGCCGCTCTTGCTCTCGCTGTTCTCGACCACCTGCGCGCCCTGTGCGCTCGAGCTCGCCGAGCTCGCCGGCCGGGCGAGCGAGCTCGAGCGCGTCGGCCTCGCGCCGCTGGCGCTCTCGGTCGAGCCGCTGGCGGAGCGCGAGCGGGCCGCGGCCTTCCTCGAGGCGCGTGGCTGGCCCTGGCCGTGGGCCGTGGCGACCGGCGAGACGCTGGAGGTCCTCGACGCGCTGGTCGCCAGCCTGCTCGACACCGAGGTGCGCCTGAGCCTGCCGGCGAGCTTCCTGGTGGACGCGCGTGGCGCGCTGCGCGTGCTCTACCTCGGGCCCGTCACGCCCGCCCAGGTGCTGGCGGACCGCGACCTGTGCGAGCTCGGCGAGGGAGCGCTCTTCGACTCGGCCTCGCCCTTCCGCGGGCGCTGGATGTTCCCGGGCCTGCCCGGCGACGCGGACTTCCTGGAGCCGCGCCTGCGCGCGCGGGGCCTGGAGGCGGCGGCCACCGAGTACGGCCGCGGACGGCTGGCGGTGGTGCGCACGCCGCCGGCCGACCTGCTGCAGGACTTCGGGCGCCAGAGCGCCGTGGCGGGGCGGCTGGAGGAGGCCGAGGGCTTCTTCCGGCGCGCCCTGGCGGCCGATCCGCGCCACTTCGGGGCGCTCTTCGACCTGGCCGTGCTCCTGCACCGCCAGGAACGGATTTCCGCCGCGGCCGAGCTGTACGGCAAGGCCCTGGCGCTCGACCCCGAGCACGCCGACGCGCGCTTCAACCTGGCCCTGGCGCGCCTGCAGCTCGGCGACCGGGACTTCGCCGAGCGAGAGCTGCGCTGGCTCGAGGCGCGCGGGGCAGCGAGTGCGGGGCTCCTGCGCGAGGTCCTGGACGCGCCGTCGCCCCCACGCTGACGCGCGCGGCGGAATCGGTCGCACCACGGCCGCACGCGGCGTCCCGGTCGGGCACCTTTCCCGGGGTCGTCCCGCGCGCAGCCGGACGGTCTGGGAGAGAATGCGCACCTACCTCGCTCGCGCCGTCACGACGGCGGTCCTCGGAACTTCCTTCGCGTCCCTCGCCGGGGCCCAGATCGGGCACGTCGTCGGCGCGCAGAAGGTCAGCGACACGGCCGGGGGCTTTGCGGCCGAGCTCGAGGAGGAGGACCAGTTCGGGCGCTCGATCGTCAACCTCGGCGACCTGGACGGGGACGGGGTCACGGACCTGCTCGTCGGGGCCCACACCGACGACGACGGCGGGACGGACAAGGGCTCGGTCTACGTGCTCTTCCTGCGCTCGAACGGCTACGTGAAGGCCTGGAGCAAGATCAGCGACACCGCGGGCAACTTCGCCGGACGTCTCGACCTGGGCGACCAGTTCGGGCGGGCGGCTTGCAGCCTCGGTGACCTGGACCTGGACGGCGTCACGGACGTGGTCGTGAGCTCCAACTACGACGACGACGGCGGGGCCAACCGCGGTGCGGTGTACGTGCTGTTCCTGAACGTCGACGGCACGGTCAAGGCCTCGCAGAAGATCAGCCAGGGCAACGGCGGCCTGCCCGTCCTGCTCAAGAACCACGACGAGTTCGGGCGCTCGATCACGAACCTGGGCGACCTGGACGGCGATGGCATCCAGGACATCGTCGTGGGTACGCCCGAGGACGACGAGGGCGGCACGAACACGGGTGCGCTCCACTTCCTGTTCCTGAACCGGAACGGGACGGTCAAGAGCTATCGCCGGATGAGCAAGTCCACCGAGGGCCTGCGCCTGAAGGCCGGGGACTGGTTCGGCTTCTGCTCGACCAGCCTGGGCGACTTCGACGGCGACGGGGACACGGACATCGCCGTCGGCTCGGTGCTGGACGACGACGGGGGCTTCAACCAGGGCTCGGTCTGGATCCTGCGCCTGCGCCCGGACGGCGGTCTCCAGGCGGCGCACGAGATCAACGAGCTCGTCGGCGGCTTCACGGCCCCGCTCGACGACATCGACCAGTTCGGGACCTCGATCGCCTGCATCGGGGACCTGGACGGCAACGGGGTCGTCGACCTGGTCGTCGGCGCCGTCAAGGACGACGACGGGGGCCTGCCCGGCAACGCGGACGCCGACGTGGGCGCGGCCTACGTGCTGTTCCTCGAGGCGGACGCCACGGTGAAGTCCTGGGTCAAGATCGGCGACACCTCGGGCGACCTGCCCTACGACCTCGACCAGTACGACTGGTTCGGGAGCGCCGCGGCCCGCCTGGGGAGTTCTCCGGGCGACGGCCTGTTCAACGTCGCCATCGGCTGCCGCAACGACGACGACGGCAGCCCCAACCGCGGCGCGATCTACCTGCTGCAGCTCAACGACGGCACCGGGCCCGTGGCGGACTTCAACGCCAGTCGCACGCTGGGCGTGGCCCCGCTGACGGTCCAGTTCACCGACCAGAGCCAGAACGAGGTCAGCACCTGGCTGTGGAACTTCAGCGAGGGCAACCAGTCCAGCCTGCGCAACCCGAGCCGGACCTTCAGCGCGCCGGGGCTCTACGACATCACGCTCACCGTGCGCGGGCCGCGCGGCAAGGACAGCGAGCGCAAGGTCGCCTACGTCGAGGTCGTCACCGGCCCGCTGGCGGACTTCACGGCCACGCCCACCGAGGGGCTGGCGCCGCTCGGCGTGCAGTTCACGGACCTCTCCGAGGGCGGCATCAGCACCTGGGCCTGGGACTTCGGCGACGGTACGGGCTCGAGCGAGCGCTCGCCCTTCCACGTCTTCGCGCCGGGCACCTGGACGGTCGCGCTCACGGTCACGGGCCCGAGCGGCAGCCACACGCGCACGCGCAGCGAGCTGGTCGCCTCGATCGATCCGTTCCCGGCCGCCGGCTTCGCGCGCGCGCCGGGCGAGGGCTTCGCGCCGCTCCTGGTGCAGTTCGAGGACCGCTCGACCGGCTTCGTCACGAGCTGGGCCTGGGACTTCGGCGACGGCACGGGCTCCAGCGCCCAGTCCCCGTCGCACCTGTACGCGGCGCCCGGCGTCTACGACGTGCGCCTGACGGCCAGCGGGCCCCACGGACTCGACCTGCACGTGCAGCCGGGCTGCGTCGTGGTCGAGAGCCCCGTGCCGGCCGCCGACCTCGCGGTCGAGCCGGAGAGCGGCCACGCGCCGCTCGGCGTGCGCTTCCTCGACCGCTCGAGCGGCGACATCACGGCCTGGCAGTGGGACTTCGGCGACGGCACCACGGCCCAGGTGCGCGACCCCGTGCACGTCTACCAGGATCCGGGCGCCTACACCGTGAGCCTGAGCGTGCGCGGTCCGCTCGGCACCGACACGGCCCTGCGTCCCGGCCTCGTCACGGTGATCGAGCCGCCCCCGACGGCCGAGTTCCAGGTCACCTCGACCACCGGCTTCGCGCCCTTCGAGGTGCAGTTCACCGACCAGTCCGGCGGCCTGGTCAGCGCCTACCTATGGGACTTCGGCGACGGCACGGGGAGCAGCGAGCCCGATCCGCAGCACGTCTACACCGTGCCCGGGACCTACTCGGTCGCGCTGACCGTCAGCGGGCCGAGCGGGACGGACACGCTCGCCCGGGCCGACCTGGTGCAGGTCGAGGATCCCGTGCCGGTAGCCAGCTTCGACGCGCCGATGACCTCTGGTTTCGCGCCCCTGGCGGTGCAGTTCAGCGACACCTCGCGCGGCGACGTGCGCGCCTGGCTGTGGGAGTTCGGCGATGGAACGAGCTCGACCGAGCGCGACCCCGAGCACGTCTTCGCGGCGCCCGGCAGCTACGACGTGCGCCTGACGGTCTCGGGACCCTCCGGCAGCGACCAGGAGCTGCGTCCGGGCTTCGTGGCCGCCCTCGCGCAGCCGCCCGCGGCCGACTTCGCCGCGCCCACGACCTCCGGCCCGGCGCCCCTCACCGTGCGCTTCCAGGACCTCTCCAGCGGCACCCTCAGCGCCTGGTCGTGGAGCCTCGGCGACGGTACGAGCTCGACCGAGCGCGAGCCCGAGCACGTCTACTCCGTCCCCGGCACCTACGCCGTGAGCCTCACCGCCAGCGGCCCGGCCGGAAGCGACACGGAGACGAAGGCCGGCTACGTCACGGTCCTGCCGCCGGCGCCCGTGGCCGAGTTCACGTTCGGGCCGCAGGCCGGGTTCGCGCCCCTCTCCGTGGCGTTCACCGACCTCTCCCAGGGCCAGGTGACGAGCTGGCTGTGGAGCTTCGGCGACGGCTCGACCGCACGCGCGCGCTACCCGATCAAGAACTACCAGCGCCCCGGGACCTACACGGCCACGCTCACGGTCAAGGGACCCGGCGGGACGCGCTCGATCCAGCACGGGCCGGTCACGGTGCTGGCGCGGCCGGTGCTCGCGGATGGCGGCTTCGAGCTCGATGCCGCCGGCGGCTCGCCGGGGACGCCCTGGCGCGTCGTGGCCGGCACGGCCACGGTGCGCTCGAGCCTGGCGCCGGACGGGGCCTTCCCGCGCGAGGGCACGCGCTGGGGCGAGCTCGCCGCGCTCGGGACCGGACCCGCCACGCCGCCGAGCCAGCCCGGTGGCGAGGGCACGCTGCCCACGGGCGCGGCCGCGCTGGAGTGCGCGCTCGCCTACACGCCCCTCGCGCCGCACCTCGTCTTCGACGTGGCCTTCCTGCGCGGTGACGGGACCGACGGATTCCTGAGCGTGGACCTGAGCGACGGCGCGCGCCACGTGAACGTGCTCCTGGCGGATGGGGCCTGGCCCTTCCCGGCGACCTCCGCGCTGTACGGCACGCCGATGACCGCACCCATCCGCCGGCAGATCGACCTGGGCGCGCTGTTCCCGGGCCTGGCTGGCGGCGCGCCGCTCACGCTGCGCGTCAGCGTCGGGGACGGTGGCCAGGGACCGGCACCCGCGCGCGCCTACGTGGATTCCCTGCGGCTCGTCCCCGAGGCCACGGCCAGCTTCCGCAACGGGACCGGGCGCAACGCGGCGCGCTACAGCTCCTCGCCGGCCGTCCTGGGCGGGAGCTGGACGATCACGGTCGACACCACCGGGCACGCCGGGGTCCGCGGGATCCAGCTCGTCGGCCTGCAGCGGCCCGCCTCGGGCCTGTTCCGCACCTCGGGCGAGGTCCTGGTGGCCGGCAAGCGGCTCTTCGCGCAGACCTGGCCGGCCCTGCCGGGCATCAACGTGCGCACCGTCACCTTGCCGGTGGATCTGAGCCTGCTCGGGGTGGCCATGTCCACGCAGGTGACGATCACGGGCGGCACGGCCGAGCTCACGAACGCCTTCGACCTGATCCTCGGATTCTGAAGGCGCGCGAGCGCGCGGCGCCGCACGCCGCCCGCCGACCGGGCATAGTTCCAGGCGAGCGGGCCGCTCCGGTGGTGGAGGGGTCCGCTATCCCCACGATGGTTGTGCGCTTCCCCGGAGAGAGGGCTGGATCCAGGACCGGGCTCGGAACTTTCTTCGCATCCCTGTTGCTGGCGGGCCTGGCGGAGGCCCAGCTCGGGCACGTCGTCAAGGCCCAGAAGATCAACACGACGACCGGCGGGTTCACGGCCCAGCTCGACGAGATGGACCAGTTCGGGCGCTCGATCGTGAACCTGGGCGACCTGGACTCCGACGGCGTGACCGACCTCCTCGTGGCGGCCCACACCGACGACGACGGTGGACTCGACAAGGGCTCGGTCTACGTGCTCTTTCTGAAGGCCAATGGCCTGGTGAAGGCCTGGCAGAAGATCAGTGACCTGGAGGGCAACTTCGCCGGCCAGCTCCGGAAGGGCGACCAGTTCGGGCGCGCGGCGGCGAACCTGGGCGACCTGGACGGCGACGGCGTGACCGACGTGGCCGTGAGCGCCAACTACGACGACGACGGCGGCACGAACAAGGGCGCCGTCTACATCCTGTTCCTGAACACGGACGGCACGGTCAAGGCCTTCCAGAAGATCAGCAGCACGCAGGGCGGACTGCCGGCGCCGCTCAGCATCCACGACGAGTTCGGGCGCTCGATCACGGCCCTGGGCGACATGGACGGCGACGGCCTGACGGAGCTCCTGGTGGGGACGCCCGAGGACGACGAGGGCGGCACGAACACCGGCGCCCTGCACGTGCTCTTCCTGAATGCGAACGGGACGGTCAAGGCCTACCGCCGCATCAGCAAGTTCAGCTCCGGCATCGCGATCAAGCCGGGTGACTGGTTCGGCTTCTGCTCGACGAACCTGGGGGACTTCGACGGCGACGGCGTGGTCGACGTGGCCGTGGGTGCGGTGCTCGACGACGACGGCGGCACGAACCAGGGCTCGGTCTGGATCCTGTGCCTGAACTCCGACGGCAGCGTGAAGACGGCGCGAGAGATCGACGAGCTGGAAGGCAACTTCGGCGCCCTGCTGGACGACATCGACCAGTTCGGGACCTCGGTCTCGACCCTGGGCGACCTGGACGGTGACGGCGTGACCGACATCGCGGTGGGGGCCGTCAAGGACGACGACGGCGGTCCGCAGAACAACCCGGACGCCGACGTGGGCGCGGTGTACGTGCTCTTCCTGAACGCCGATGCCACGGTGAAGTCGTTCGTCAAGATCAGCGACCTGGTCGGGAACCTGCCCTATCCCCTGGACCAGGGCGACTGGTTCGGCAGCGCCCTGGCGCGCCTGGGCGGCTCGCCGCTGGACGGGCTCTACAACGTGGCCATCGGCTGTCGCAACGACGACGACGCCGCCAACGGCAGCAACCAGGGCGCGATCTACCTCGTGCAGCTCAACGACGGGACCGCGCCGGCGGCCTCGTTCGAGGCCAGCCAGACGCTGGGGGTGGCGCCGCTCACGGTGAGCTTCACCGACACGAGCGCGGGCATCGTCACCGGATGGGTCTGGAACCTCGGCAGCGGCGCGCAGTCGACGCTGCAGCACCCGACGCGCACCTACGCGACCCCTGGGGCCTACGACGTGCAGCTCACCGCACGCGGTCCGACCGGGACCGACACCGAGCTGCGCCGTCAGCTCGTCACGGTCGTCGCCGGGCCGCTGGCGGCCTTCGGCGCCTCGCCGCGCTCGGGGCCCTGCCCGCTGACGGTCGCCTTCGCCGACCAGTCGCTGGGGAGCGTCACGAGCTGGAGCTGGGCCTTCGGCGATGGCACGACCTCCACCGAGCCTGCGCCCCTGCACACCTATGCCGAGTGCGGCAGCTACACGGTCACCCTGACCGTGAGCGGGCCGGAGGGCACGAACACGCTCACTCAGGTGGACTACGTCGTGGCCGCGCTCGAGGCGCCGGTCGCCGCCTTCGCGCGCACCCCTGCCTCCGGCCCGGGTCCGCTCAGTGTGCAGTTCTCGGACCTCTCCACGGGCGAGGTCACCGCCTGGAGCTGGGACTTCGGCGACGGCACGGGCTCGAACGCGGCCAGCCCCGTGCACGAGTACCAGGCCGAGGGCTCCTACACGGTCGCCCTGACCGTCACCGGACCTGGCGGCACGAGCACGCACAGCGAGCCCGGCGCGGTGGTCGTGACCGTGCCCGCGCCGAGCGCCTACTTCGACGCGACGCCGACCCTCGGGCCCCAGCCGCTCGCGGTCGTGTTCAGCGACCTCACGACCGGCAGCGCCAGCACCTGGAGCTGGGACTTCGGCGACGGCCAGGGCTCCGACGAGCGCAACCCGGTGCACGTCTACACCGAGCCGGGCGTGTACGACGTCACGCTCAGCGCCAGCGGACCCGGTGGCAACGACGTGCGCACGCGCGCGGCGCTCGTCACGGTCGAGGCGGCCCCGCCGGGAGCCGCCTTCCGTGCCTCGCCCACCAGCGGCAGCGCGCCGCTCGCCGTGCAGTTCAACGACCTCTCGACCTTCGGCGTGACCGCCTGGGCCTGGGACTTCGGCGATGGCGGGAGCGCCAGCGTCCGCGATCCGCAGCACGTCTACGATCAGCCGGGCACCTACACGGTCACGCTCGCGGTCGACGGGCCGGGCGGCAGCGACGACCTGACCCTGGTCGACCTGATCACGGTCAGCGTGCCCGCGACGGTGGCGGACTTCACGGCCGACGTGACGAGCGGCACCGTGCCGCTCACGGTCTCCTTCCAGGACGCCTCCACGCCGAACGCGACGAGCTGGAGCTGGGACTTCGGTGACGGCACGGGCTCGCTGGAGCGCGACCCCGTGCACACCTACCTCGCCGCGGGCCTCTACGACGTGAGCCTGGCCGTGACCAGCCCGACGGGCGCCGACCTGCGCGGCCGGCCGGCCTTCGTGGAGGTGCTCGAGCCCGCGCCGGTGGCTGCCTTCACGGGCACGCCCGAGACCGGCTTCGCGCCGCTCCTGGTGCAGTTCACGGACGAGTCGCAGGGCCCGGTCTCCGCCTGGAGCTGGGACTTCGGCGACGGGACGAGCTCGCGCGACCCGTCGCCCGCGCACCCCTACGCCCAGCCCGGCCTCTACAGCGTGACCCTGACCGTCACGGGCTCCGGCGGGACCGACACGCTCGTGCGCTCGGCCTACGTCCAGGTCGAGGACCCCGCGCCGCAGGCGGCCTTCTCCGCCATCCCGACCAGCGGCCTGGCCCCGCACGCCGTGCAGTTCAGCGACGCCTCGAGCGGCCTGGTGACGAGCTGGAGCTGGAGCTTCGGCGACGGCGGCAGCTCGACCGAGGCGAGCCCCGAGCACGTCTACGCGACGCCGGGCGTCTTCGACGTGACCCTCACGGTGACGGGGCCAGCTGGCGGCGACGCCGAGACCCGGCTCGGCCTGGTGACGGTGACGTCGCCCCTGCCCCTGGCGGGCTTCTCGGGCAGCCCTACGAGCGGCACGGCCCCGCTCGCCGTGCAGTTCACGGACGCCTCGAGCGGCACGATCACGAGCCGCACCTGGGACTTCGGCGACGGCACGGGGTCGAGCGAGCCGAGCCCCGCGCACACGTACACGGCCGCGGGGACCTACGCGGTCACGCTGACGGTCAGCGGCCCGAACGGCAGCGACGGCGAGACGAAGGTCGGCTACGTGACGGTCACCCAGGCAGCCCCGGTGGCGGGCTTCACGGGCACGCCGACGAGTGGCGTGGCGCCGCTGGCGGTGCAGTTCACGGACGCCTCGAGCGGGCCGCTCACGAGCTGGAGCTGGGACTTCGGCGACGGCACCGGCTCGGGCGCGGCGAGCCCGGCGCACGTCTACACGACCCCGGGCACGTACACGGTCACGCTGATGGCGACGGGTCCGGGCGGGAGCGACGGCGAGACGAAGGTCGGCTACGTGACGGTTGCGCACCCGGCGCCGGTGGCGGGCTTCACGGGCACGCCGACGAGTGGCGTGGCGCCGCTGGCGGTGCAGTTCACGGACGCCTCGAGCGGAACGCTCACGAGCTGGAGCTGGGACTTCGGCGATGGCACCGGCTCGGGCGCGGCGAGCCCGGCGCACGTCTACACGATCCCGGGCACCTACAGCGTGCGTCTCGCCGTGAGCGGCCCGGGCGGCAGCTCCGAGGCGCTGGCCACGGACCTCGTGACCGTCCTGCACGCCGCGCCCGTGGCCGATTTCGCGGCCAGCCCGCGCGAGGGCTATGCCCCGCTGCAGGTCGCCTTCAGCGACGCCTCGACCGGCACGGTCAGCGCCTGGGCCTGGGACTTCGGCGACGGCCAGGTCTCCACCGAGCCGAGCCCGCTGCACCTCTTCGAGCTGCCTGGCTCCTACTCCGTGCGCCTGGTCGTGAGCGGCCCCGGCGGCACGAGCGAGCGCCGCCGGGCGATCGTGGCGCGCGAGGCGCCGCTCTTCGCGGACGGCGGATTCGAGGCCCAGCTCGCTGGCCTTGCGCCGCTCGTGCCCTGGACGGTCTACAACGGGACGGCGGTGCGCGTGCGCTCGAGCACCACCTCCGACCAGGGATTCCCGAGCGAGGGCCTGAACTGGCTCGAGATCGGGGCCGAGGGCACCTCGAACGCGCGCCCGCCGGCCAACCCGTTCGGAGCGGGCACGCCCGCCACCGGCACGGCCGGCGTCCAGCAGGACTTCCGCTTCCCGGCGGACACGCACCTCGTCTTCGACGCCGCCTTCCTGCTCGGCGGGACCCAGGACAGCACGAACCGCAACGACTTCCTGAGCGTGGACCTGACGGACGGGGTCACGAGCTGGAACCTCTACTACGCCGACAGCTTCAGCGAGTTCGTGCAGACGAGCCCGCTCGGGCTCCCGATGACGGCCCCGGAGCGCGTGCACGTGGACCTGTCCCGGCTCTTCCCGGACGCGCTCCCGACCACGGTGCTCAGCCTGCGCGCGAGCGTCGGCAACGTCGGCGGCTCCGGCACGCACTCGCGCGCCTGGGTCGACGGCTTCCACTTCGGGCTCACGGCCAAGGCGAGCTACCGCAACGGGCGCGGGATCAACCCGCCCTTCTACACCGCGAATGCGCCGGTGGTCGGGACGAGCTGGGGCGTCGAGGTCGACTCCTCGGCCCTGCCGGGCGCGGTGCAGGTCCTGGTGCTCGGCCACGTCAGGCCCCTCGGCGGGCTGCGGGTCGCGCGCGCGGGCGAGGTGCTGGTCGGTGGCGAGCGCCTGTTCAGCCTGAGCTTCCCCTGCGCCGGCGGCCGCGAGCGCCACGCGGTCCCGATCCCGGCCGACCACGCCCTGGTCGGACGGCGGATCACGACCCAGGCGGTGCTCGTCGGAAGGACTTTCCTGCTCGGCAATGCCTACGACCTGGTCGTCGGGTACTGACCGTCCGGACCCGCGCGGAACGGGTGGAAAGCCCCCTCGGCTCCCGACCCGGGGGCGGATCCTGGGACATGCTTGGGATCGGATCCCGAGTTCTCTTCCGCGCTTCCGAATCGTGACCCGCGAACGCCTCTTCCTGTCCGGGCTCCTGGCCCTGCCGCTGCTGGCGTCCGCGCCCCTGGCGGCGCAGGCGGGCATGGTCCTGCGCCACAAGAAGATCAGCGAGGCGACCAGCGCCTTCGCGGGCGGGCTCGACCCGAACGACCAGATGGGGCGCGCCGTGATCGCGCTGGGGGACGTGGACGGCGACGGCAACATCGACCTGGCCTCGGGCGCCATCGGCGACGACGACGGGGGCACGGCCGGGCTCGACAGCGACACCGGCGCGATCTGGATCCACTTCCTGAACGCGAACGGCGGCGTGCGCGCCAACGCCAAGATCAGCATGACCGCCGGTGGGTTCACGACCACGCTGCGCACGCGCGACCAGCTCGGGCGCTCGCTGGCCCCGCTGGGCGACCTGGACGGCGACGGCGTGCCGGACCTGGCGGTCGGCTCGGCGCGCGACGACGACGCGGGCGTAAACCGCGGCGCGGTCTACCTGCTGTTCCTGACGCGCGAGGGCGCCGTCAAGCGCTGGTCGAAGATCAGCGACACGCAGGGCGGCTTCGAGGGCGAGCTCGAGGACCTGGACGAGTTCGGGCGCGCGATCGCCAACCTGGGCGACCTGGACGGCAACGGCGTGATCGACCTGGCGGTCGGCGCGACCGGCGACGACGACGGCGGCGCCGACCTCAAGGGCGCGGTCTGGATCCTGTTCCTGAATCCCGACGGCACCGTGCTGCGCCACCAGAAGGTCAGCATGACCCAGGGCGGCTTCACCGGGATCCTGGGGGGCGGCGACCTGTTCGGCTTCGCGGTGGCCAGCCTCGGCGACGTGGACGGCGACGGCCTGCCGGAGCTCGCCGTCGGCTGCCCGAAGGACGACGACGGTGGCGTGAAGAAGGGCTGCGTCTGGCTCCTCTTCCTGCGGGCCGACGGCACCGTCCGCAGGCACGTCAAGATCAGCGACAAGATGGACGTCTACGGCCTGAAGCCCGGCGACGAGTTCGGCTCGGCCATCGCCGGCCTGGGCGACGTGGACGGCGACGGCATCCCCGACATGGCCGTGGGCGCGATCCTCGACGACGGCGGTCTGCACGACCAGGGCGCGGTGTGGATCAACTTCCTGAACGCCGACGGAACGGTGCGCGCCAAGCACAGGATCAACGACGTCTCCGGCGGCTTCCTGGGCGGCCTGGCGAACGACGACTGGTTCGGCGCGTCGCTGGCGCGCATCCCCGACCTGGACGGTGACGGACGCCCGGAACTCGCCGTCGGTGCGCGCTTCGACGACGACGGTGGCATCAACACCGGCTCGATCTGGATCCTGTTCCTCGACGGGGCCCGCAACGTCCCGCCCACGCCGGCCTTCCTGCTCGATCGCTCGCTGGGCCCGGCGCCGCTCCAGGTGAGCTTCAGCGACCGTTCCTCGGCCGGCGCGCGCACCTGGGACTGGGACTTCGGGGACGGCACGACCTCGACCCAGCGGCACCCGACGCACGTCTACGCCGAGCCGGGCCGCTACACCGTGCGCCTGACGGTCGGTGGCCTGGGGGGCAGCGCCGTGCGCGAGCAGGCCGACGCCGTCGAGGTGCGCGTCGCGGCGCGCGCCACCCTGCGCGCCGGCAGCCGTCCGAACCGGACCTGCTTCACGTCGACGAGCCTGCCGGTGCTCGGGACGAGCTGGACCAGCGAGGTCGACGCGACCCAGCACCCCCGCGCGGGCCTCACCGTCGTCTACGGCACCAGCGCTCCCGCCCAGGGCCTGTTCCTGCGCGGTGGCGAGCTGCTCATCGCGCTGCCCGGCATGGGCGGAAAGCTCTACTTCAGCTCGGCCGTGCCCTCCGGCGGCGGCGTGGCCCAGCACTCCGTGCCCATCCCGGCCCTCGCGAGCCTGGTGGGTGCGCACACGTACACGCAGGCCTTCGTGCTCGGCGGCCAGCTCGAGCTCTGCAACGCGATCGATCTCGTGCTCGGCTTCTGATTCGCACGGCCTGCGCGCCCCCGCGTCGGCCTCCCCACGTTCCCCCCGTTCTCCGGTGTCCCCCTCGATCCGTACCCTCGGACCCTCGTGCCTTCGTTCGCGGCGCGCCGCGCTCGTGCTCGCCGCCATCGCGCTGGCCGGGGCGGGCGCGTGGGGCCAGTTCGGGACGGTCGTGCGCGAGCAGAAGCTCTCCGCGCTGCAGGGCGGCTTCTCCGGCGTCATCGCCAACGACTACCGCTTCGGCGTCAGCGTGGCGGAGCTCGGCGACTTCGACGGCGACGGGATCCGCGACCTGGCCGTGGGCAGCCATCGCGCCGACCTCGGAGGCGAGGAGCGCGGCGCGATCTGGCTGCTGTTCCTGAACCCCGACGGCACGGTGCGCGACCACCGCCAGATCAGCGGCCTGGCCGGCGGCTTCACGGGCCCGCTCGACGACCACGATCGCTTCGGGATCTCGATCGCCCCGCTGGGCGACCTGGACCTGGACGGGACCCTCGACCTGGCGGTGGGCGCCTACCGCGACGACGACGGGGGCACCGACTTCGGCTGCCTGTACCTCCTGTTCCTGAACCCGGACGGCACGGTGAAGCGCGAGCAGAAGATCAGCGCCCTGGCCGGCGGGTTCACGGGGACGCTGGACTTCGAGGACTCCTTCGGCTGGTCGGTCGAGAACATCGGCGACCTGGACGGCGACGGCGTCATCGACCTCGCGGTGGGGGCCACGCGCGACGACGGCGACGACGCCGACCTGGCGCGCGACTTCGGCGCCCTGTACGTGCTCTTCCTGAACGCCGATGGCAGCGTCAAGTCCCACGCGCGCATCGGCTACCAGGCCTCCGGATTCGGCGCGATCTTGCGGCCGCGCGACCGCTTCGGCTCGGACGTCGTGCTGCTCGACGACCTGGACGGCGACGGGGTCGAGGACCTGGCGGTGGGGGCCTTCGGCGAGGACCCGCTCAAGTACGGGCGCGTCTTCGTGCTGTTCATGAACCCGGACGGATCGGTCAAGGGGTTCCAGGAGATCGGCCTCAACACCGGCGGCTTCAGCGGCGTGCTGGGCAAGGGGGACCGCTTCGGGATCGCCCTGGCGGCCGAGGACTTCGACGGCGACGGCCAGGCCGACCTGGCGATCGGCGCGGTGGGGGACGACGACGGAGGCGCCGAGGCCGGTGGGCTGTGGATCTGCCTGCTGCGGCCGGACGGACGGGTGAAGGCCTTCTCCAAGGTCAGCACCGACCGCGGCGGCTTCGGCGGGCTCCTGCGGCCCGGGGACAACTTCGCGATCTCGATCGCGACCCTGGGCGACCTCGATCGCGACGGCGCCGCCGACCTGGCGGTCGGTGCCTACCAGGACGACGACGGCGGCTTCGACCGGGGCGCGACCTGGATCCTGTTCCGGGCCGGGACGGGCGCACCGGTGGCCGACTTCGTGTCGACCCCGCCCAGCGGCGACCTGCCGCTGCTGGTGAGCTTCTCCGACCGCTCCTCGGGCACGATCACCGGCTGGCACTGGGACTTCGGCGACGGCACGAGCTCGAGCGAGCCCAGCCCGACGCACGTGTACACGAGCGCCGGGGCCTACACGGTCACGCTCACGGTCACCGGGCCGCAGGGCACGGACGCGCTGCGCCGCCAGCGGGCCGTGGTCGCGCTCGATCCCGAGCCGCCGGAGGCGGACTTCTCGGCCGCGCCGGTCGCGGGCGAGCTGCCGCTGACGGTGTTCTTCGCGGACCTCTCGGGCGGCTCGATCACGAGCTGGAGCTGGGACTTCGGCGACGGGACGGGCCTGACGGGCCTGCGCTTCCCCAAGCACGTCTACGCCGAGCCGGGGAGCTACACGGTGAGCCTGACGGTGACGGGCCCGCTCGGCACCAGCAACCGCACCGTGGTGGACCTGGTGCAGGTCACGCCGCCGCCGCCGCTCACGGCCGCCTTCGAGATCGTCTCGCCGGGCGGCATCGCGCCCGTGACGGTGCAGTTCCTCGACCGCTCGCTGGGCGGCGCCACCAGCTGGCAGTGGGACTTCGGCGACGGCGGCAGCGCGAGCCTGCAGGAACCCTCGCACCGCTTCGAGGAGGGCGGCACCTATCCCGTGACCCTCACCGTGCGCCGGGGCGCCGAGAGCCACGCGGCCACGCTGCCCGTCTCGATCGGCCATGCACCTCCGGACGCGCGCTTCTCGGTCTCGACCGTCTCCGGGATGGCCCCGCTGGTGGTCCACTTCACCGATCGCTCGACCGGCACGATCACGAACTGGACCTGGGACTTCGGCGACGGCACGCCCTTCTCGAGCGCGCGCTTCCCGACGCACCGTTACCGCGCCCCGGGCACCTACACCGTGCGCCTGCGCGTCGAGGGTCCGGGCGGGGTCGACGGTTCCGTGCGCCCGAACCTGATCACGGTCACCGGCCCGCTCGTGCTCCCGTTCCTGCCCTGGACGGCGCCGGGCAGCCTCGCGGGCGCACCGGTGCGCTCCTTCCGCCCGAAGTAGCGCTGGCGGAGGCGGAAGGATTCGAACCCTCGGTGCCTTGCGGCACAGCGGTTTTCAAG
>DASVAP010000146.1:0-5867 GCA_036376275.1 Planctomycetota bacterium
CGTCGAGCCCACCCACCCCCCCGTGTCCATCCCCCACCCCGTCCATTACGATCCCCCGCGATGAAGACCTCGCGCACCCCGCCGAGCCGCCCCGTCCGTCCCCGGGAGCGCTTCCTCGTCTTCGGCAAGCCGACGATCGAGGAGCCGGAGATCGCCGAGGTGGTCGACAGCCTGCGCAAGGGCTGGCTCGGCACCGGTCCGAAGGTGGCGCGCCTGGAGCGCGACTTCGCGGCCTACCGGGGCGCCCCCCAGGCGGTGGCGGTGCACTCCTGCACGGCCGCGCTGCACCTCTCGCTGCTGGCGGCCGGGCTCGAGCCGGGCGACGAGGTCATCACCACGCCGCTGACCTTCTGCGCCACGGTCAACGCGATCCTGCACGCCGGCGCGACGCCGGTGCTGGCGGACGTCGAGCGGAGCACGATGAACCTCGACCCCGAGCGGGTCGAGGCCGCGCTCACGCCGAGGACGCGCGCGCTCCTGCCGGTGCACTTCGCCGGCCGGCCCTGTGCCATGGACGCGCTCACCGACATCGCCCGGCGCAAGGGCCTGGTCCTGATCGAGGACTGCGCGCACGCGATCGAGAGCGAGTACCACGGCACGCCGGCCGGGCGCTTCGGCGACTTCGGCTGCTTCTCGTTCTACGCCACCAAGAACATGACCACCGGCGAGGGCGGCATGGTGCTCACCCGGGACGAGGAGCACGCCGCGCGCCTGAAGGTCCTCGCGCTCCACGGCATGTCGAAGGACGCCTGGAAGCGCTTCAGCGACGAGGGCTACAAGCACTACCAGGTGGTCGAGCTCGGCTTCAAGTACAACATGATGGACCAGCAGGCGGCGATCGGGCTGCACCAGCTGCCGCGCCTGGAGCGCTGGCTCACGCGCCGCGAAGCCGTGTGGCAGGCCTACGACCGCGCCTTCGCGGACCTGCCGGTCGAGCTGCCGGCGCCGGCGGAGCGCGACACGCGCCACGCGCGGCACCTGTACACGCTGCTGGTCGACGAGGCGCGCGCCGGGATCTCGCGCGACGGCTTCCTGAACGCGATGACCGAGCGCAACATCGGCGTGGGCGTGCACTACCTCTCGATCCCCGAGCACCCCTACTACCGCCAGCGCTTCGGCTGGAAGCCCGAGAGCTTCCCGCACGCCATGGAGATCGGGCGGCGCACCGTCAGCCTGCCGCTCTCGGCCGGGCTCGACGACGAGGACGTGGCCGACGTCATCGCCGCCGTGCAGGGCGTGCTGGCCTGAAGTCCGCGATGCTGGACCACCGGCGCGATCCGGGGCCGCGCGAGGAGCCGGGCGCGGGCCACGCGGAGCCGGGCGGGACGTCGAGGGATTTCACGGCCGAGATCGACCGCTACGTGGTCCTCAAGCTGGACCTGAGCGCGTACCGGGGCTCCGGCCGGCTCCCGCCGCCCGGCTGCCGGCTCGCGGACCCGGAACGAGGGCGCAGCGTGGCGCGCGCCGAGCGGCGCCTGCTGCGGCGCAACTTCAGGCACTGGAAGGCGGCCTTCCGCGGGCGGCTCAGGGGCTGGCGGCCGGACTCGCGCCTGCTCGTCCTGCGGGAGGAGCGCCTGGTCGCCGGCGTGTACCTCGTCGCCGCCAACGAGTTCGACGACGATCCCCGCTGGGGTCAGCTCCACTACGCCTTCGTCGATCCCGCCTGCAAGGGCCAGGGCCTCTACAGCCACCTCTTCGGCGCGGCCGTCGAGCGGGCGCGCAGCTGGGGCCTGGTCGGTCTCTACCTGAACTCGGACCGGCACCTGCTCCCCGAGGTCTACCAGCGCTGGGGAGCCGTGCCCTGGCGCACGCTGCCCAAGCAACCGGAGAGGCTCTCCTGGCTGGGACGCCTGAGGGCCCGCCTCGGGCTCTGACCGCGCGCGACGCGCGCGCGTCGTCCCGCCTCGGACCTCAGACCGCCGCGCCGCGCTCGGCCACCAGGAAGTACGCGAGCGGATAGGCGCGCCCCGTCTTGCGCGAGCGAGCCGCCCCCCAGGCGGTCCGGCCGAACCAGAGGCAGGCCCCCTGCAGCGCGCTGGCCAGGGGCTTCCCGAGCAGCGGCTTCTTGGCGAGTCGCTTGGCGGCGATGTCGACCAGGACCTCGCGCAGCCCCCCGATGGTCTCGAGGTGCAGGACGCGGAAGCCGGCCTCCTCGCTCAGCAGGCGCAGGGCGAACTCGGTGTAGCGGTAGTAGTCGTGCGGGGCCTCGTGGATCCAGTAGAAGAAGGGCACGTTCAGGAGCAGCTTGCCCCCGGGGCGCGTGACGCGCGCCATCTCGCGCCACAGGAGACGAGGGTCGGGGACGTGCTCGACCACGTCCGACGCCAGCACCGTGTCGAAGCTCTGCGCGCGGAACGGGAGCGGCTCGGACAGGTCCACCGCCGCGTCGAGGCAGGGCGAGGCGTGGTGACTGCTCGGCCAGTCCACGCACACGCTGCGCTCCACGAACGGCGCGTACACCTGGTGCAGGGGCACCTGGCCGCAGCCCAGGTCGAGCAACCTCCCGGAGCAGTGCCGCGGGACGTGCTCGGAGTACAGGCGCGCCACGCAGTCGACGGCCAGGCGCGAGCCGACGCCGACCACGGACGGGTCGCGCGAGGCGCGCAGGCGTCCGCCCCGCAGGACGAAGCGCGTCGGGCGCCAGAGGTGGGGATTGCGCATGCGGCCTCAGCGCGGGCCCGGGGAGGCCGGGCTCACTCGAACCAGCCCTCCTTGAGGACGCGGCAGGGGCTCCCGCCGTACACGGCGTTCCCCTGCAGCTCGCCGCGCGCGACCGAGCCGGCCGCGAGCACGACGTGGTCGTGGATGCGCGTGCCCGGGAGGATCGTGCAGTTGGCGCCGATGAACACGTTGCTGCCGATGTCGACGTCGGCCGTGCGGCGCTCCTCCGTCACGCGGCGGCCGCGCGCGTAGTGGTTGGAGTAGGCCAGGATCGTCGTCCCGGGTCCGACCGCGACGTGGTCGCCGAGCCGGACCGCGCCGTGCTGCGCGTTGACGTAGCAGTAGGCCCCGAGGTGCGAGTGCTCCCCCATCGACAGCGTGCCCTCGCCGTTCAGCACGTAGGTGCCGTGGTAGAGCGCGCAGCCCAGGCCGCACGAGAAGTTGCGCGCGTTGGTGATGTGCACTCCGGTGTCGACGTGGCACTCGGTGCGATAGAGCCAGCGGCGCAGCTCGGCTCCGGCGCGCGACTCGCTGGCACGCACGGCCGCGCGGAACAGCTCCACGACGAGCCACGGCGCTCCGCGGACCACCCGCCACGGTTTCAATCGGAGGGGAGCAGGCAAGGTAGGTTGATGCAGCGCGCCACGGCCTCGGCCGAGCGCGGATAGCCGGCGAGCGCCTCGCGCACGGGGTGCACGTGGCTCCGGAACCACACCCCGGGCTTGATCCCGAACTCCGCCAGCCCCCAGGAGAGATCGCGCTTCCTCTCCGGCTCGACCAGCACGGGATAGCGCAGGAAGATCGGCGTCGAGCCGGACAGGACCAGCGGCCGCGCGTAGCCGTGGCGGGTGCACCACTCGTCCCAGCGCAGCGCGGTGCGTCGCCGCCGCTCGTTGCACGCGTCGAGCTTGCCGAGCTGGTGCAGCCCGATCGCGGCCAGGGGCGCCGCCAGCCGCCGGCCGTAACCCGCCGGGCGCGCGCCCTGCTTCTCCTCCGGCGTCAGGGCCGTGGGCCCCGCGCGGCCGCGGGCGCGGGCCAGCTCCCCGCGCCACCAGCGCGCCGGGTCGCGGTGCTCCTGGTAGTCGTGGACCAGCGCGCGCAGCAGGCCGGCCGTGCGCTCGCGCTCCGTGGGCGGCGTGGCCTCGGCCTCGGTCGCCAGGCGTGCGGACCAGCGCGGGTCGCGGGCGAGCGCGAGCCCCCCCTGGAAGGTGCTGAAGGCCTTGGAGTGCTCGCTGCTGTAGAAGGCGAGGTCCCCGCGCAGCCCGACCTTGCGCGCGTGCAGCTCGGCCCCGGTCGCGTGGGCGCAGTCCTCGATCAGCACCAGCCCGCGCCGCCGCGCGAGCTCCACCAGGGCCTCGTAGTCGCGGCAGACGAGGCCGAAGGTGTGCTGGACCACGAGCGCGCGCGTGCGCGGCGTCAGGCGGCGCTCGACGTCGGCCACGTCGGGGCCGAAGCTCTCCAGCTCGATGTCGGCCCAGACCACCGTGGCCCCGCGGAACTGGACCGCGTTGCGCACGACCACGCAGGTGTAGGCCGGCAGCACGACCTCGTCGCCCGGTCCGACGCCGGCGGCCGCCAGGCAGGCGGAGAAGGCCTCCCGGCCGGCGGCGAAGGCGAAGGCGCGCTCGACCCCGGACCAGCGCGCGAAGGCCTGCTCGAACTCGCGCCGCGGCGCGTCGTCCTCCCAGCGCGCGGGCTCGGCCAGCCAGCGCTCGGCCAGCGCGGCGTCGTCCGCGTCGAGCGTCATCGCCACGAACGAGGTCGGGCGCAGCGGTTGCCCCCGCACCAGCCGGCCGAGGCTCCGCACCGGGCCCTTGCCGAGGGCGTAGAGCTCGCCGATCAGCGACATCCGGGCCGGAGTATCGGAGGCCCCCCGAGCGCAGTCAATGCTCCGGCCGCGGCGGCGCCGCGCCGCTTCGACGGCCGGCAGCACGTGCGCTCGGTCTCCCGCTCGGACGGTGACGGCCGCGCAGGTGCGGCGCGCGTCGCTCAGGCCCCTGCGAGCCGGTCGTAGAGCTCCTCGAGGCGCGCGACCTGCGTCGCCAGGGCGTACTCGCGCTCGACGTGGGCGCGCCCGCCGCGGCCCCACTCACCCCAGCGCTGCGGGGCGCGCGCGACCTCCAGCAGCGCCGCGGCGGCGCCGGCGAGGTCGTCCTCGTCGAACAGCAGGCCCGCGACGCCGTGCGGCGCCACCTCGGGGATGTCGCAGTGGCGCGCGGCGACGATCGGCATGCCGGTGGCCGACATGTCGATCACGCTGACGGGAGCGCCGCCCTCGGCATCGCCGTTGGCCGCGTGGCGGCTGGGCGCGAGGAAGACGTGGTAGCCGTAGAGCGCCTTGCGGTACTCGGCGTAGGGGCGCGGCGGCGGGAACTCGACCACCTCCGCCAGCTCCTCGCTCCGCACGAGCGCCTGCACGCGCGCCAGCAGCGCGCGCTCCTCGTCCGTGCGCGCCAGGATCATCAGGTCGAGCCGCAGGCGCGGGAACTCGCGGTAGGCCCGGGCGAAGGCGCGCACGGCCAGCTCGAAGCCCTTCTTCTCGACCGCGCGGCCCGAGGCGAGCACGCGCACCAGTCCGTCGGCGGCGGGCCGGCGCGCGACGCACTCGGTCCCGCGCAGCTCGACGCCCAGGTGCTGCACCTGGATCTTCGCCGCCGGGCAGCCCAGCGACTCGACCTTGGCGCGCATCGCGTTGCCCTCGACCAGGAAGAGCGCGCCGCGCTCGAAGAGCCGCGCGTAGCGCGCGCGCCAGCGCTCGTCGCGCGAGTTCTTCCAGATGTCGGCGCCGTAGAACGAGGTCACGTGGGCCACGCCGGTGGCCGCGGCCAGCGGCAGGTCGGTCCAGCCCTGGCTGGCGAAGTGGGAGTGCAGCACGCGCGCGCCGCTCTCCGCGAGCGCGGCGCGCATGAAGGGGAAGACGCCACCCGAGAGGCGCCGGCCCAGGCGCTCGCGCAGCTGGCGCGGGAGCGAGAGGTCGAGCAGTGCGTGCACCGGCTCGAAGGCGAACTCCTCGCGGTTCTCGCGGCGCTTGCAGACCACCAGCGCCTTCCAGCGCGTGAGCCCGACGAGCTGGCCGTGGACCCAGCTCCCCGTCCCGAACAGGAACGGGTTGACCGAGTGGGCGACGACGTTCGGCATCGGGAGAGGCTACGCGTCCGCAACGGGAGCCGCCACGGGCCGCTCGGCGGCCACGCGCTCGAGCACGT
>DASVAP010000104.1:0-16250 GCA_036376275.1 Planctomycetota bacterium
GCGACCATGGCCAGCACGCGCTCGAACTCCGGCCCCTCGGGCGCGTCGCGCCAGGCGGCGCCCATGCAGAAGCGGTCGGCGCCGTTCGCCTTGGCGGCGCGCGCGCTGTCCAGCACCGACTCGAGCGCGAGCAGCGGCTCGCGCGCCACGGGCGTCTTGTGGTGCGCGCTCTGCGAGCAGTAGCCGCAGTCCTCCGGGCAGCCGCCGGTCTTGATCGAGAGGAGCTGCGAGCACTGCACGCGCGCCGGGTCGTGGTGCGCGCGGTGGACCAGGGCCGCCTCGAGCACGAGCTCGAGCAGCGGGCGCGCCAGCAGGGCCTCGACGCCGGCCAGGTCGAGGGCAGGTCCGGGGCGGGCGGGCGGCGTGCGGGCGCAGCTCGCGAGAGCTTCAGCAGTCGTCATGGGGCGCGGATTCTACAGCCCGGGGAGGCTCGAGGCTCGGCTCCGACCCGGGCGCGCTCTACCCTGGGGATCCATGGCCACGCGTCCCCCCGAGAAACCGGCGCCCGCGACCCCCAACTACTGGGACTACATCCGCGTCGAGGAGCTGCTCGCGCTCCAGAAGGGGCTCGCCGACGACGAGGGCCAGCTCACGAACGACGAGGTGCTGTTCATCACCGTGCACCAGGTCTTCGAGCTGTGGTTCAAGCTGATCCTGCGCGAGCTGCGCACGCTGCGCGACTGCTTCCAGCGCGAGCACGTGCACGAGCAGGAGCTCTCGCGCGCCGTGGCCGGCATCCGGCGCGTGACCACGATCGAGCGCCTGTGCACCGACCACTTCCAGGTGATGGAGACGCTGTGGACCCGTAACTACCTCGCGTTCCGCGACAAGCTCACGCCCGCCAGCGGCTTCCAGAGCGCGCAGCTGCGCCAGATCGAGATCGTGCTCGGCCTCTCGGACGAGCAGCGCGTCGCGCTCGAGACCGGCGAGAGCTACCTCGACGCCCTGCGCGCCCACGACGGCAGCGAGTCGCCCGCCCTGCGCCGCGTGCAGCGCGAGAAGGAGGGCGTCTCGCTCAAGCAGGCGGTCGACGAGTGGCTCTACCGCACGCCGATCGAGGGTCTGGGGCCGGCGCGCGAGGGCGGCGACGCGGCCCTGGCGCGCTTCGTCGAGAGCTACAGCGCCGCCCACGCCGCCGAGGTCGATCGCACCGCTGCGCTGGCCTTCGCGCGCGCGCGCCGCCAGGAGGAGACGGCCGAGCTCAAGCGTCGCTTCGAGGCCGAGAAGGAGCGCCTGCGCCGCTTCCTGCACCCCTCCGAGGCCGAGGGCGGCGCGCGCCGCGCGCGCATCCGCGCCGCCGCGCTCTTCATCGTCCAGAACCCCGAGCTGCCGCTGCTGGCCTGGCCGCGCGAGGTGGTCAGCGGACTGATCGAGCTCGAGCAGGGCCTGCTCGTCTTCCGCCAGCGCCACGCGCGCATGGTCGAGCGCATCATCGGCCGCCGCGTCGGCACCGGCGGCAGCTCCGGCGTCGACTACCTCGACCGCACCGCCCTCAGCTACCGCGTCTTCGAGGACCTGTGGGCCCTGCGCACCTTCCAGGTCCAGCCCGCCGCCAACCCGGCGCCCAGGGAGGCCGAGTTCTACGCCTTCCGGAACGGGTGAGGGACGGGACGCGAGATTCGGAGGCGAAGTTCGGCACCTCGAGCGGATGGAGTGGCGCGAGCGCCAGCTCGGCGCAACCATGCTCACGCTGCTTCTCCTGGCGCAGGTCGCCACACCTGGCGAACCCCTCGCTGGCGCCGCGCTGGTCTACGGGCCCCGAGAGCGCTGTGTCCTGCTCGTCGGGGGCGATGCGGATGGCGCACGGCCCCTGCTGCGGCTCGACCAGGGCGCATGGAAGCCGATCCCGGGGTCCGAGCTCCCCTCGAGGTCCCTCGCGGCCGTCGCCGCGGATGCCGAGGGGAACCTGCTCCTGCACGGCGGATCGGTGCGCGAGCGGCAGGCCGACGGCACCACGGACTACCGGGTCCGCGGCGACACCTGGCGCTGGGACGGGAAGGCCTGGTCCTGCGTCGCCACGGACGGTCCGGCGCCGCGCGATCACCACGGGATGGTGTTCGACGCGCGCCACCGGACCTTCCTGCTCTTCGGCGGCAGCGACGCGGACCCCGACGGGCGCTCCGTGCTCTACGGCGACACGTGGGAGTGGCGCGACGGGCGCTGGGAGCTCGTCGCCGAGGAAGGGCCGAGGCCCGGCGCGCATCTCGCGCTGGCGCATGACACCGTGCGCGGGCGGACGGTGCTCGTGGGCGGGCGCGGCGACGATCGCACCTGGGAGTGGGACGGGACCAGCTGGCAGGCGCTGACCCGGGGTCCACCGGCGAGCCGCGTGTCCCCGCGGCTCGCATGGGATCCGAAGGCGCAGCGCGTGCTGCTGTTCGGCGGCTCGGCGGGGGCCAGCCACCCCGCGGACACCTGGGCCTGGGACGGCGAGCGCTGGAGCGTCGTCGCCACGAGCGGTCCGCCGGGGCGCACCGTGCACGCCCTGGCCTTCGACGAGGCGCGCGGCGTCGCGGTGCTGTTCGGCGGAGCGGACGGGGCGAGCGTGCTTGGCGACCTGTGGGAGCTCGACGGCGCGCGCTGGACGCGGCTCGGACGCTGAGCTCGCGCCTCTCGACTGCGCTGCACCGGCCGCCGCCGTCCCTCGCGGCCGCGGTCAGCGACGAGCGCGTCGACAAGCTCGATCGCACCCCCGCCCTGGCCTTCGCACCGCGGCGCTGGCGCACGTCGAGCAGGCCCTGCTCGAGCGGTGGGCCTTGCGCCGCTTCCAGGTCCAGCCCGCCGCCAACTCGGCCCCCAGGGAGGCAGGGTTCCCCGCCTCGACCTCCGCCATCCAGCGAGCCTCCACGGTTCCCGACGGGTGGGAGCGCGCCCGGGCGTGGATTCCGCGCCTTTCCGTGACCGGATCTATCCTCGGTGGGGTCCATTCCGGCGTGACCCTTCCCCGACCCGGCCCGCGCGTCGAGCTCGAGAGCGCACTCGCCCACGCCCCCTACGTGCGTGGGCTGGCGCGCGAGCTCGTCCTCGACGCGGAGCTCGCGCGCGACGTCGAGCAGGAGACCTGGCTCGCGGCGCTCGAGAACGAGCCCCGCGACCGTGGCGCGCTGCGGGGCTGGCTCGCGGCGCTGGTGCACAACTTCGCGGTCAAGGCCTGGCGCTCCGGCGCGCGTCGCGAGGCGCGCGAGCGGGCGGTGGCCGCGCGCGAGGCGAGCGTCCCCAGCGCCAGCGAGATCCTCGAGCGCGAGGACCTGCGGCGGCACCTCGTCGAGGCCGTGCTGGCGCTGGACGAGCCGCTGCGCGTGGTGCTGGTGCTGCGGTTCCTCGAGGAGCTCCCGCCGCGCGAGGTCGCGCGGCGCCTGGCGCTCCCCGTGGAGACCGTGCGCACGCGCACCAAGCGCGGGCTCGAGCTCCTGCGCGGACGGCTCGATCGCGAGAACCGGGGGGGAAGGGCGGCGTGGGCCCTGGCGCTCGTGCGCGGACTGAAGGTGTCCGCCAGCGGCGCCCAGCTGGCCACGATCCTCCTCTCGTCGCTCGCCACCGGAGTCTGGAACATGAAGCTCGCTCGAAGACTGTCCGTGTCTGCCGCCGCCCTGGTCCTGGCGACCGGCGCCGCCGTCCTGTGGCTCGTCGATGGGGAGACGAGGGGGAGCGGCGTGACGCCGGCGGCGCCGGAGCTCGGGTTCGCGGCGCCCGCCGCCCCGGCCGCGGCTCCCGCCGTCCTGGCGGGCGCAGCGACGACGTCCGCGCCGGCCCGCGTCGCGGGGAGCTCCCAGCCCGCCCTGCCCGGACCGGGCGGGCGCGAGACGATGAACGCGGTGGGGTCCGTGCGGCTGCGCGTCGCCTGGCACGACGGCACGCCCGCCGCGGACGTCGCCGCCACCGTGTACTGGAACGCCGCCGAGGACTACTACGCCGATGCCTTCGACGTGCGTACCGGGGCCGATGGCACGTGCCGTTTCGAGCTGCCGCCGACGCTCGTCCACGTGCTCCCCGACCGCGCGGACGACGATCAGATCCTCCAGGGCGAGGTCCTGGCCGGCGCGGAGACCGAGCTCGTGCTCACCCTCGCGCGCGGTTGCGACGTGAGCGGCAGCGTGACCGAGGCGGACGGCACGCCGGTCGCGGGCGCCGAGGTCCTGCTGGACCGGATGGGCGGGGGCTGGGGCGGGCACGTCGTGGCGCGCTCGGACGCGGCCGGACACTTCTCGATCCGCTCGGTCGGCCCGGGCCTGTGCTGGGTGCACGCGCGCGCGGCGGGGCATGCTCCCGCCGCGCGGGAGTCCCGGGTCGTGGGTGGGGGGACGAGCGCGAGCGTCACGCTCACCCTGCCGGGCGCCGGCGGCGCGCTGGAGGGCACCGTGCGCGACGGCTCCGGCGCCGGTCTGGCGGGGGCGCAGGTCCTGGTGGGGGACGAGCACGAGATGGCCCTGCGCGGGCCGGCCCCGCAGCGGGCCATCGCCGACGAGAACGGGCACTTCCGCATCGACGGGATCGCGGAGGGCAGCGTGCCGGTGTGCGTGCGCGCGCCGGGCCACGCGCCCCATCGCGGCGAGGCGACAATCGTCGCCGGCCAGAGCTCGCCGCTGGACGTGACGCTGGCCGCGGGAGCGACGCTCGAGGGCACCGCGACGGACGCGGGGGGTGTGCCGCTCGCGCGGGTCGAGATCTTCACGGGCCGCGGCGGCTTCGGCGAGCGCTTCGCCATCACGCAGGCCGACGGCAGCTTCCGCATGCACTCCCTGCCGGCCGGCGAGCTCACGCTGGTGGCGCGGCACGAAGGTGCGGGCAGCGCGACGGCGACGCTCACGGGCGCACCCGGCGCCGTGCTCGTCTGGAACCCCGTCCTCGGCGGCGCCGCGATCACCGGAACGATCTCGATGCCCGGGGTCGACCTGACCGGCTGCGCCGTCAGCGCCGAGTCCTACGACCCGGGCGGGCAGTCGGTGTTCCTGGGCGCGGCCGTGGACGCCGCCGGGAACTTCACCCTGCCGGGGCTCGCGGACGCCGACTACCGGCTCGAGGTCACCGCAGGGGGGCAGTCCGTCTTCCCCGTGGCCGTGATCGCCGCCGTGCGGCCCGGCGGCGCCCCGCTCCAGATCGACGTCGATCCCGCGCTCCGGCCCTCGGCCCGGCTGATCGGGCGCGTGCTCGATGCGCAGGGCTCGCCGCTGGCGGACGTATCCGTCAGCGTGTGGCGCGTGGGTCACAACCGGGGCCCGCTGCTCGCCCCGGCGGCCGACGGGACGTTCGCGTGCGGCCCGTTCTCGCCCGGGAGCTACGGCGTCACGCTGAGGCGCGACGAGACGGTGCTGCGGGTGGGGCCCTTCGAGGTGCAGGCCGATCAGACCTGGGACCTCGGCGACCTCCAGCTCACCGAGTGACCCGGGGCCGGGCGTTGCGCTCGCCTCAGCCCGCTCCCGCCGCGCGCGCCAGGTCTCCGGCGAGGTGCTGCGCGATCCGTCGGTTGACCTCCTCGGCCTGCGAGATCGGGCCCATGTGGCCCGCGCCGGACACGAGGTGCGCGCGCGCGCCGGGGATCGCCGCGGCCAGGAGGGCGAGGACGCGGCGCGCCGCGGCCGGGGAGCGCTCGCCACCGAGCAGGAGCGTCGGCGCGGCGATGCCGGCGTAGGCCTCGGCCGGGGTGCGCTCGGCGAGCAGCGAGCGCGCCTCGAGGTAGACCTTGCGGCCGGTGCGCAGGAAGCCCTCGCGGGCGGCGGCCGGGAGCGCGCGCCAGGTGCCCGGGCCGTTCCAGTAGTCGACGAAGGCCTCGTACCACTCGGCGCCACCGCCGCGCCGGTCGTCGAGGAACACGGCCTGCGCGCGGGCGCGCTCGAGGTCGGCCAGGCCCTCGGCGTCCCCGGCTCCGTGGAGGACCCCGAAGGCGGTCGGGTCGTAGACGGCGAGCGAGCGCACGTCCGCGGGCCGCTGGCGCGCCAGCGTCAGGGCCAGGAACCCGCCGTAGGAGTGTCCGACGAGGTGCACTGGCTCTCCGAGCGCGTCGAGCAGGTGCCCGAGTGCCGCCACGTCGAGCCGCACGTCGAAGGCGTCGGGCTCGGGCCAGGGCGGGTTCGCGCCGGAGCCGAGCAGGTCCGGCAGCACGACCCGGAACGAGGGCGCGAGCTGCTCCGCCAGCCGCCGCCACTGGCGCGCGGACATCCCGCCGCTGTGGAGCGCGACGACCCGCGGGCCGTGGCCGAGCTCTTCCCGGTGGAGCACGACGGACTTGTACCCGCCGGGGAGCACGCTTCCCACAGTCCATGCGGGCCTCGAGCTTGGTCCGGCTCCTCGGCTGCCAGGCGCTGGGAGCGACGAACCGGTCACGGACGCGGTCGAGGACGTAGCGGTCGTGCGTGACGAGCAGGATCGGCGTCCTCGTCTCGGGGTACGTCATCGGCCGTCATGGCGTGGTTGCCTCTCTTCGCTCCACGGCCGAGTTCGCACTGCAGATCCGCCATCGGCAGGAGTTCGCAGGCGGCTCGGACCTAGGGCGTGGGACCCATGCGTGCCAGGCGCCGTGGAGAAGGAGCGGCCCGGGATCGCCTCCCGGGCCGCTCGGCGAATCGTCTCTGTCCCTCGGGTTGCGCCTCAGTCCTTCGAGCCCGCGGCGCTCTGCGCTGTCCAGTACGGGGCCACGGAGAAGTGCGTGTAGACGCGCGTGATCCACCTCGGATCGGACATCTCCGCGCGATGCTCCTTGTCCTTCTTGAACTCGGGAGCCTGCTCGAGCTGCTTCTCGGTGCTCGCCAAGGTGATCACCTTCTCGTCGCCCTTGTCCCCCGCGAGCGAGAACTTGAGCGCATCCCAGGGCACCGCGACGTGCTTGGCGCCGCCCAGCAGGGAGCCGCCGTGCTTCAGGGCCACGTAGCTGACGCGTCCATTCGCGTCGATCGCGACCTCCTCGATCTCGCCCAGCTCCTCGCCCGTGGGAGTCTCGACGTCGAAGCCCTTCAGCTCGCTGACGCGCCAGGTGATGACCGAGGTCGGGGCCGCAGCCGGGACCGGCTGCGTATGGGCCGGCTTCCGACCAACCGCGTAGAACGCGTCGATCTCCCTGGACCAGTCCGGGCTGGCCAGGCTCGGCCAGTTCTTCTTGTCGAAGCCTGGCGCGCTCTTGAGCGTCTCCTTGTCCACCTGCAGGGCCAGCGTGCGCTCGTCGGCATCCTTGCCCGTCTCGGGGGCGACGGAGCGCAGCACGCTCCAGGGCATCGCGAACAGCTTGTCGCCCATGCCCAGCCAGCCGCCGAAGGAGAGCACGGCGTGAGCGTGCATGCCGCCCGGGTGCACGACGACGTCCTCGATCTTGCCGAGGCTCTCTCCTTCCTGCGAGACGACCTTCATGCCGACCAGATCGCTGGCCATCCAGACCGCGGGCTGTTGCCCGGGGCCCGACGCGGCGACGGCGAGGCAGGTCAGGCCGATCCACGCGCTCGTTCCGCTCAGTAGTCGTTGAATGCTCTTCATGTCCTCAGCTCTTCCATTCGGGTTGGTCGAATCGGGCGTGCGAGCCGCCCCGGCCGGAGCCGAGGGGCGTGCTCGTGCACGGGCCTCATTTTCGACACGACCCTAGAGGGCGGGGGTCGCGCCGACGATCGACAGTTCCACTCACACGTCGGCGGTGGACTCGGTAGCAGCGCCCACGGAACTCCTGTTTCGCGCAACGGCGCAACGGGCGCGCGCGCGAGCGACTACGTTGGCCCCAGCGTGCCAGGTCCCGAGCTCCTCGAGCAGCGTCCGTTCCAGCACTGCAGGGGTTCAGTGCGCTGGGGCCTGCTCCCGTTCCTGCTCGCCGCGCTTTGTGCCGGCTGCAGCGCAACGGTCCACCGCCGGGACTGGTCCCGGTACGACGGGCCGGGCGCGCGCTACTTCCAGCAGGAGGAGCTGCCCTTTCCGCACGTGGACGACCCGCTCGAGCCGGTCAACCGCGTGTCCGCGCTCGTTCACTTCGTGCTCATGAAGTTCGTCTTCGCGCCCTTCGCCGCGGTGTACCGGGGGGTCGTGCCCGCTCCGGTGCGCAAGCACGTCGCCCTCGTGAGCACGAACCTCCAGTATCCCGGGCGACTCCTGAACAACCTGCTGCAGGCCAAGTGGAAGGGTGCGGCCGAGGAGACGGGGCGCTTCGCGGTGAACTCGACGGTGGGCGTGCTCGGCCTGTTCGACCCCGCCACGGGCATGGGCTTGCACCCGCATCCGGAGGACTTCGGGCAGACGCTCGCCAAGTGGGGCTGGAAGGACAGCACGTACCTGTACCTGCCGATCGTCGGCCCGAGCACGCTGCGCGACGGGATCGGGCTGGTACCCGATGCCTACACCGACCTGGCCATCCTCGACTGGCGCATCAGCGTGGCGCGCGAGGTCAACAAGCGCAGCGACGAGGTCGAGCCGGCCCTGCGCCTGATCGCGGCCAACTACGACGCCTACGAGCCGGCCCGCCTGCTCTTCACGCTCGGGCGCGAGCTCGACGTCGAGGACTTCGCGTGGACCAGCGACGAGAGCGGGCCGACGCAGACCCTGGAATCGATCTTCCTGGCGCCGGAGGACCCGGCCTTCCCCGGGCGCGGGCGCAACGGCGAGGTGCGCCTCGCGCCGGAGCGCGACCTGCCCTTCACGCTGTGGCTCCAGCCGCAGCCGGCGCCGCTGGTGTACGTCGTGCCCGGCCTGGGCGGCCACCGGCTCGGCGACGCGAGCCTGGGCCTGGCCGAGGTCTTCCACGCGGAGGGCAACTCCGTGGTCACGCTCTCCAACCCGACCAACTGGGAGTTCGTGGCCCACGGCTCGAGCGTCGAGCTGCCCGGCTATGCGCCCGCCGACGCGCGCGACCTGCACCGTGCGCTCACCGCGATCGACGGCCAGCTCGCGGCGCGCTGGCCCGGGCGCTTCTCCTCGAAGCGGCTGGCCGGGATCTCGCTGGGCGCGTTCCACACGCTGTTCATCGCCGCCGACGAGGCCCGCGCGGAGCCGGAGGGACTCCTGCGCTTCGACGTCTACCTGGCCCTGGATCCGCCGGTGAACCTCGAGCACGCGATGACGCAGATCGATCGCTTCTACAACGCGCCCCTCGCCTTCCCGGTCGAGGAGCGGGCGCAGCGCATCGAGGAGATCTTCGGCAAGGTGCTGTACCTGAGCGAGGGCGAGCTCTGGCCCGGCATGGAGCTGCCCTTCACGCGCCTCGAGGCGGAGTTCTTGATCGGCCTCTCCTTCCGCCTCGACCTGCAGTACACGATCCTCCAGACCCAGGATCGGCACGACCGCGGCGTGCTGCAGACGCCGCGCTCGAGGCTGCGCCGGGCGCCCGCCTTCCGTGAGGCTTCGGAGTACTCCTACCTCGAGTACATGTACGCCTTCGTGCTGCCCTACTGCGCCGAGGGCGACACGGGCATCACCTTCGACGAGGCCGGAGCGCGACGGCTGTTCGCCGATTGCGACCTGCGCGCGATCGCCGCGGGGCTCGCGGCCAACGAGCGCGTGCGCCTGTTCACGAACGAGAACGACTTCCTCCTGCGGCCCGAGGACCTCGAATGGCTGCGCGCCAACCTCGGCGAGCGGGCCCAGGTCTTCCCGGCCGGGGGCCACCTGGGAAACCTGCACCGCAAGGCCATCCAGCAGGTCATCCAGGGCATCGTCGAGGCGGTCGCCGAGGAAGCGCCGTCCACGCCCTGATGGCGCGGGCGCGCGTCAGCGGGTGGCTGGATCCGCTCTACCTCCGGCGCCTGTAGTAGGCCCCGCCGCCTCCGAAGAGCAGGACCAGGACGACGATCAGGATGATCAGGGTGGTGGTGCTCATGCTCCTTCCTGCGCCGAGAACGGACTCGATGTGAGCCCGTGGAACGGGGCAGTCCGGGGCCAGGGAGTCGGTATCCAGCGACCGGCTGGCGTTCAGCGAGCGCTCGGACCGTGCTGTCCACGCGATCGCAGAGCGGGCGCTCTGGCCGCTCGAAGGACCGCCGCAGCTCGCCGGCGCGCCAGCGCGCACGGCGAACCACGGCATGAGCTCCTAGGACTGCCAGTACGGCGCGTAGCCGTAGTACGTATCGATGCTGCTGCCCCAGGTCCTGTCGGCGAAGTCGGGCCACTTCGAGTCCTGCTCGAAGCCCGGCGCAGCCTTGAGCTTCTCCTTGTCCACGTTGAGGATCAGCTCGTCGCCCGACTCGGCGAACTCGAAGGCCCTCCAGGGCATGGCGAACAGCTTGTTGCCCATGCCCATGAACCCGCCGAAGGTGAGCACCGCGTAGGCCAGGCGACCTTCCTTCGCATCCAGCACGAGCTCGTGGATCTTGCCGAGCTTCTCGTGCTGACGGTTGATCACGGCCTCGCCGATGATCTTGGAGGCCGTGACGGTGCCGAGCTTGGCGGACGTCTTGACGCTCGTTTCTTGCATGGTTTCTCCCTGGGCAAGCCCACTCGGGCTGCGGACTGATGCGTTTCTGGATAGTGCGACGCAACGAGCAGCGGGACTCCCTGCGGCGGCGGGTCGCAGCGTGCTGCGACCCTCGAACCTGTGCGCTGGAAGCTCTCTGCTCGGTGCGAACTCAGATAGCCGCCCCGGCCCCTGCTGGACCATCGTCACATGCCCCGAATGTCCAGCGGCGGGATCAGGTATGCGCCCGTCCTGGCTGGCTCAGCAGTTGCCCAGCAGGGCGTACACGAGCACGAAGATCAGGACCGTCGAGACCAGTCCACCGCCGAGCTTCCACGAGATCAGGCCGGCGAGGCAACCTCTGGTGGGACCTTGCATGGTTTCATCCTCCCTGGCGCGGGCCGAAGGACGGGCCTTCCGGCCGGGCGAGGAGTGCCAGGCCAGAGTCAGTGGTGGCGCTCACGCGTCTCGGACAGGCCCGCGAGCCGATCGTCGAGGGCATGCTGGCGCACCTGGGCCTTCTTCTCCCAGGCCTGGGCGTCGATCTCGGCCATGGCGACCTCGACCTGCTTCTCCGCGACCCGAGCCTCGAACTCGCCCACCGACAGCGCGCGCGCCTCGGGGCGGTCCAGCTCGTGAACGGCCCTGGCCTTGGCGAGCTCGACGCGGGCCTCCGACCACTCGAGGCGCAGCCGGGCGAGATCGGTCTGGGACTCCAGCCGCGAGATGTGCGTGCCCTGGTAGGCGACCTTCGAGCGGGCCCAGTGCTTGCGAGCGCGAGCGCCCTCGAGCCTGCGGTTCGCGTCGCCGATCTCGCTCGCGCGCACGCTCTCGTCGTCTTCGCCGGCGACCGCCAGGCTCTTCTCGGCCGTCCGCACGGCCGCTTCTGCCGCCGCGAGTTCTTCCTCGGCCACGTCGAGCTGGCGCCGCCCCTGCTCGACGTTGCGCTCGGCGATGGCGACGAGGTCGCGCATCTCGCTCCGTTCCGTGCGCGCCACCGCGATGTCGGCCCGATCCGACTCGGGGACGTCCACGAGGAAGTCGTCGTCCACCACGAGGGCTGCGGAGCCGTCGCGGTCGCTGAACGGATTCGACTTGCAACCGATGGCCAGTGCGGGGATCAGGACAAGCCAGCGGATCGTTCTCATCTTCATGGGAGACTCCAGATCGAGGGGTGCGGCTCCAGGAGCCGCGCGGGGTCCCTGCACCAGGACTCCGGCATCCTCGAGGTGCGGGGCATGCCAGGGCGCAGGAAGGAAAGAAAGGCGGCTCGGTGTCAGTCCCGAGCCGCACGCGTGGAGAGCTCTAGAGGGGGGGAGAGGAGGGGGTCGCTCTCGACGCGCAGGACGCTGCGGAGCGCCGTCCGTACGGACACTCTTCGCGCCAGGGAAAGCTAGGCGGCTGGCCGTGGGTTCTTGATCGAGTGAAGTGGGTAAGCGCTCGGCCCGGAGCAGGCATGGGGGGGAGCATGGGCCCGTGCCCGCGCGGCCCGGCGGGCTCGTGCCGGGCGTGGGCGCGCCTCGCGCGCGCCCGGGCGGCTCAGCGCAGGCCCTCCAGCTCCTCCCAGCGGGCGTACAGGGTCGCCAGCTCGTCCGCGCGGGTCGCGCGCTGCCGGCGGACCTCGACCACGCGCGGGTTGGGGCCGGTGTAGAGCTTGGGGTCGGCGAGCTCGGCGTCGAGTGCGGCGATCTCGGCCTCCAGGGCGGGGATGCGGGCCTCGAGCTGGTCGAGCTCCTTCTGCTGCCAGGAGGAGAGGCGCTTCGGCTTCTTCGCGGCACGCTCGGGGGGCGCGGCGGACGGGCGCGCTGCGGGAGGCGCCGAACGGCGGGCCTGGCGCTCGCGGGCGAGCTCCTCGAGCAGCGCGCTCATGTCGCCATGGTGCAGGCGCACGTGGCCCTGGCCGTCGAGGTAGAGGATCTTCGTGGCGACGCGATCCAGGAACCAGCGGTCGTGGCTGACGAGGAGCGCGGCGCCCTCGAAGAGCATCAGCGCCTCCTCGAGCGCGCGCAGGGTGGTGAGGTCGAGGTCGTTGGTCGGCTCGTCGAGCACCAGCACGTTGCCGCCGCGCGCGATCAGGCGGGCGAGCAGGAGGCGGCTCTTCTCGCCGCCGGAGAGGTGCCGCACGAGGGAGCGCTGCTGGGTGACGGTGAGGCCGAAGCGGTCGAGGTAGGCCTCGACGCGCAGCGTGCGGCCGCCGACCTCGATCACGTCGCTCGGGCCGGCCAGGGCCGCGGTGACGCGCTGGTCGGGGTCGAGGGCGTCCTTGAGCTGGTCCATCAGCGCGAAGCGCACGGTCTCGCCGATCGCGCGCGTGCCGGAGTCGGGGACGAGCTCGCCCAGGATCAGCTTCAGGAGCGTGGTCTTGCCGGCGCCGTTCGGGCCGACGATGCCGAGGCGCTCGCCGGGGCCGAGCTCGAGGTCGAGCGGGGGCACGACGAGGTGCTCGCCGAAGCGCTTCGAGACGCCCTTCAGCTCGATCACCTTCGTCCCGAGGCGCGGGCCGCCCGGGATCTGGATCTCGAGCTCCTCGGGCAGCGGCGTCGGGGCCGAGCCGACCAGCTCGCCGTAGCGACGGATGCGCGCCTTGGCCTTGGTCGTGCGCGCCGGCGGGCCGCGGCGCATCCAGGCGGTCTCGCGCCGCAGCAGGTTCAGGCGCGTGCCCTCGGCCTTGCCCTCGGCCGCCAGGCGCTCGGCGCGCGCTTCGAGGTACTCGGCGTAGCCGCCCGAGTAGTTGAACAGGAGGCCGCGGTCCAGCTCGACGATGCGGTCGCAGACCCGGTCGAGGAAGTAGCGGTCGTGCGTGACCAGCAGGATCGGCGTCCTCGTCTCGAGGAACCAGTCCTCCAGCCAGTCGACCACGAAGGCGTCGAGGTGGTTCGTCGGCTCGTCCAGCAGGAGCAGCTCGGGCGTGCCGAGCAGGAGCTGGGCCAGCGCCACGCGGCGCCGCTCGCCGCCGGAGAGCTCGCCGCAGCGCGCCTCGAAGCGCTCGAGGCCCAGGGCATGGAGCGTGGACTCGAGCTTGTGCTCCACGTCGTGCCCGCCAAGGCGCTCGAGCTCGCCCTCGAGGCGGGCCTGGCGCACGAGCAGGCGCTCCATCTCGACGCCCGAGGCCGTGGCGAGCTCGGCGTGCACCCGCTCGATGTCCGCCAGCACCCGCTCGCGTCCCGCGATCCCGAGACGCGCCGCAGCGCGCACCGTCAGCTCCGGATCGAGCTCCGGCGCCTGCTCCAGGTACCCGAGGCGCAGCTCGCGGCGCAGCGTGCGCGTCCCGGAGTCCGGCGGCTCCAGCCCCGCGAGGATGCGCATGAGCGTGGACTTCCCGCTCCCGTTCGGCCCGATCAACCCGACGCGCTCGCCCTCGCCGAGCACGAGGTCGACCCCGCGCAGGAAGGTGCGTCCGTCGTAGGTCTTCGTGACCCCCTCGACCGCCAGCAGGGCCATGTCAGCTCGCGCGAGGGCCGAGGCCGGCGCGAGCGAGGCGCCGGCTGGGCGCGGCAGGCGGGGTGGACATGGGCCGCCAGGGTAGCGGGGGCCCGGGTGCGGCGCTCAAGCGTTGGCGCGGTAGCGCTGCCAGTCGATGCCGAGCTTGCGCATGCGCGCGCGCAGGGTGTGCGGATTGATGCCGAGCAGGCGCGCGGCGCCCTGGTCGCCCTCGATCTGGCCGCGGGTGGAGGTCAGGGCCTCCTCGATGTGGCGGCGCATGGCGGACTCGAGGCTGGTGGGCGCGGGCGCGGGCTCGGCGAGGAGCGCGGCGGGCGTGGACCTCGGCGTGGCCGCGAGCGGGCGACCGAGGGCGGCGGCGACCTCGAGGCGCTTGCCGTCGCCCAGGATCGCGGCGCGCTCGATCACGGCCGCCAGCTCGCGCACGTTTCCGGGCCAGGGATAGGCCAGCAGGAGCGAGAGGTCGGGCGGCGCGACCGCGAGTGGCGCGCCGCCCAGGCGCTTGCCGGCGCTGGCGGCGAAGTGCGCGGCGAGGTGGGGGATGTCGCCCGGGCGCTCGCGCAGCGGCGGCAGGTGGATCGGGAAGACGCTGATGCGGTACCAGAGGTCCTGGCGGAAGGTGCCCTCGGCCACCATGTCCTCGAGGTCGCGGTGCGTGGCCGCGACCAGGCGCACGTCGACCGTGCGCGTCTGCCCGCCACCGACGCGCTCGAAGGTGCCGTCCTGCAGGATGCGCAGGAGGCGCACCTGGGCAGCCGGCGGGAGCTCGCCGATCTCGTCGAGGAACAGCGTGCCGCCGTCGGCGCGCTCGAACCAGCCGCGGTGCGTGGCGATCGCGCCCGTGAAGCTGCCCTTCTCGTGCCCGAAGAGCTCGGAGTCGACCAGCTCGCTCGGGATCGCGCCGCAGTTCACACGCACGATCGGGCCCGTGCGGCGCGGCGAGCGTGTGTGCAGCGCGCGCGCGATGACCTCCTTGCCCGAGCCGGTCTCGCCCAGGATCAGGACCGGGGCGTCGGTCGCGGCGACCTTGTCGACGCGCTCGAGCACGCTCTTCAGGCCCGATTCGGCGCCGACGATCGACTCGCTGATGTCCTGGCGTCCCAGGCGCGAGAGCAGCGCCTCGTTGTCCGCCAGGGCCGCCTCGCGCAGGCGCGCCAGCTCGTGGAAGCGGTGGTCGTTCTCGAGCGCCACGGCGAAGGGCTCCAGCAGCTCGCGCGCCTCCCCGAGGCTCGCCGGGGCGAAGGCGGCCCCGCGCTCGCCGGCGAAGAGCAGGATCCCGAGCTCGTCGCCGCTCGCCAGCGGCCCCGCCAGGACGGGCCCGTCCAGGTCGGGCGGAGCCAGCAGGCGCAGCAGCGCCGGGCGCGGACCAGGACCGCCCGCCAGCGGCACGCCGGTCTTGCACCAGCGCAGCACCTCGTCCAGCTCCTGGGGCGAGCACTCCGTGCGCGCCTGCGGCTGGGAGCCGCGCGCGTCGGCCGTGCTGGCCACCGTCTCGATCCGACCACGATCCAGCTCCACGCGCCGCACGAAGAGGAGCCGGAAAGGAATGCGCTCCTTCAGCCGCGGCCCGATGCGCGCGACGAACTCGCCGATCTCGATGTGCCGACAGGCTTCGCGCCAGACGTCGAGGAGGAGCTGCATGTCTTGTGGGTGTCGTTCGGGCCCGAGCGACTCCCCAGCATCGGCCACGGGCGGCTCCAAGCTTATTTGCTGGCCGCGCCTTGGCCAATCACGGGTGCGGGAGGCTCGGGCGGGGGTCTCGGTGGCGCCGCGCGGCTCGCGGCCGGCGGCATGAGCGTTGCGCCGGAGGGAGTGCACGACCCGTGCCTCCAGGACTTCCCGACGACCACACGCCTCGCACCACACCATGATCACGACCGGAATCGCTTGCCTCCTCACGACCCTCGCGCTCGCCGTGCTTCCCGGAGAGAAGACGAAGCTGCGCGTCGGCCACTTCCCGAACCTGACGCACGCCCAGGGGGTGATCGGACATGGCCTGTCGCGGGCCGGCGCCGCGGCTTCCCGGCCCGGGTGGTTCGAGGAGCGCCTCGGTCCGGACGTCGAGCTCGAGTGGTACGTCTACAACGCCGGACCGACGGCGATGGAGGCGATGCTGGCGGGCTCGCTCGACCTGACCTACGTGGGCCCGAACCCGGCGCTCAACGCCTACATCCGCTCGGAAGGCGACGAGATCCGCATCGTCGCCGGGGCGGCCAGCGGCGGGGCCGCCCTGGTGGTCCAGCCCGACGGGCGCATCCAGGAGGTCGCCGACTTCAGGGGCCGCAAGATCGCGACCCCCCAGCTCGGCAACACCCAGGACGTGGCCGCGCGCGCCTTCCTGAAGTCGAAGGGCTTCAAGATCACGCAGACCGGCGGCGACGCGCTGGTGCTGCCGACGGCGAACCCGGACCAGCTCGCGCTGTTCCTGAAGGGCGACCTGGACGCGGTCTGGACG
>DASVAP010000117.1:0-3771 GCA_036376275.1 Planctomycetota bacterium
GGGCCACAGCGAGACGAGCGCGGGCGAGCGCCGCAACGTGCTCCAGCTGCTGCTCGAGACCTTCCGCGTGAGCGACGAGGAGCGCGCGAGCCGCGACGGGACGGTCTGAGCGGCGCCGAGCGACGGTTGACGAGCGCCCGAGTGGCCGAGGATCAGGCCTTGGGACGCGCGCGCGTCTTGCTCGCGACGGCCTTCGCAGGGGCCGGGGCCTGGCCGTCGAGCTCCGCGATCAGCTTCTTGGGCGCGACCGCGCGGTAGCTCTCGTCGAGCAGCGCGCAGAGCTCGGCCTGGGTCGGCGCGTCGTGCGTGCCGAAGGTGAAGGTGACCCAGCCGCTCTTGCCGAGGCCGTAGCCGGTGGGCTCGGCGCAGGGCTGGTCGAGCCAGCGCGAGCCGCTCGTGGGCAGCTTCACCGAGAAGCGCAGCGCGTCCTCGTCCTCGCGGCCGAGGAACACGAAGACCTTGTCCTTCACCTTGAGCACGGTCTCGCCCCAGGGATGGTCCTCGCGCGTGCTGGGGTAGGTGAGGCCGTGGGTGCGCAGGGCCTCGGCCAGGCGGTGCGGGCGGGGCATGGGCGTCGCGCTCAGTTCATCGAGCAGGCGCCCGGGCCGCGCGGGTCGCCGCAGGTGCCGCAGGAGCCCGGGCCCGGCGCCTCGGCGCGCGCGTCGCCGGGGGCGGCGAAGGTCGAGAAACGCTTCTCGAGGCGCTCCTCCGCGCAGGCGGGGCAGCGCGGACGCTCGGAGCCGTAGACCAGGGCCTCGAACTCGTGGCCGCAGGCAGAGCAGGCGTACTCGTAGATCGGCATCGTCACTCAGGGTAGCGCGGGCCCGCTGCGCCGCCAGGCGCGAGCGCAAGGCCGCCTCGGACCTTTCGCAGCCGGCTGCTAGGCTGCGCGATCCACCAGGACGCCCGCCGCCTTGCCCAAGCCCTCGCCCACGCCCGATCGCCTCGCCGCCTGGCGGGCCCACTTCCCGGTCGAGACCCAGCTCCGGGGGAGCGAGGACGCGCGCGCCGGGCGGGTCGAGATCGTGGCCCACGACGGGGCACGGGTCGCGGCGCGCGTGCGCGAGGGGACGCAGCGCCACGACGTCGAGCTGGACCTCGCCACGCTGCGCCCGCGCGAGTTCGCCTGCACCTGCGAGGCCTTCGTGCGCCAGGGCGCCTGCCGGCACCTGTGGGCCGTGCTGGCGCTGGTGGCGGGCGGCGTCCTGCCCGGGCCCGCCGGCGACGAGGCCTGGCAGACCTGGCTCGCGGACCTGGCGCGGCTCGAGCCGGGGGGCGCGGGCGGGACGGAGGCGGAGGAGGTCCCGGAGGACGCCCCGCGCATCGACTACGTGCTGGTGCTGGACGACTCGGCCAGCCCGGGCGCGACCGTGCTCGAGGCGCGCCGCGCCCGGCCGCTCACGCGCGGCGGCTTCGGCAAGCCCGCGGCCTTCGCGCTGCTCGCGCCGCCCAAGGGGGTCGTGCTCGGGCCCGCGGACCGGCGCCTGGCGGCGCTGCTGCGCGGGGCGAGCTCGCTCGGCTTCGCGGGCGAGCTGCGCCCGCGCGGCGACACGCGCTACCTGCTCGACGCCGAGCAGACCGCCGCGCTGCTGCCCACCCTCGTGGCGACGGGCCGGCTCTCCTGGAGCCGCCGCGGCGTGGTCGCGCCGGGCGCCCTGAAGCTCGACGAGGGCGCGCCGTGGCGCCCCTGCCTGCTGCTGCGCCCGGCCGGCCCCACGGAGGAAGGGGCCGAGGGGGACGAGCTGTGCCTGGAGGCGCGCCTCGAGCGCGAGGCCGAGCGCGTCCCGGCGGCCGAGGTGCACGGCGTCCTGGCGGGCGACTTCGTCGTGCTCGAGGGACGCATCGTCGGAGCGCGCCTCGGACACGGACGCGCCTGGTTCCTGAACACGCTGGCCACGCCGCCGCCGCCCTTCGCGCGCGCCGACGCGCCGCGGGTGCTGCTGGAGGTCGCGCGGCGCGAGCTCGACGCCGAGCCGGCCCCGGGCCTGGAGGACCTGATCGCCGCGCGCCGCGCGGTGCCGCACCTCGTCCTCTCGGCCCCGACGCGCGCCGACGGGCGCTTCGGCGGCGTGCCCGGACGGATCGAGCTCGACTACGGCGTGGCGCGCATCGCGGCCGACGATCCACGGCCACTGCTCCCGACCGGGCGCGGCGTCCTGCGCCGCTACGCCGGCATCGAGGACGTGTGGCTCGCCCGGCCACCCGCGCTCGGGGCGCGCGCGCGCACGCGCGGCACGCTGCTCGTCCCGCTCGAGCGCGTGCCGGAGCTGGTGCGCACCCTGGGGGAGGAAGGCTGGACCGTCAGCGGCGAGGGGGCGCGCTGGCGCGCGCTCGGACGCATGCGCCTCTCGCTCGCCAGCGGGATCGACTGGTTCGAGCTGGAGGGGCACGTCGAGGGCGCGCCCGAGGGCGCCTTCCCGGCGCTGCTGGCGGCGCTGGAGCGCGGCGAGTCGACCGTGCCCCTCGGCGACGGCACGATCGGGGTCCTGCCGGAGGAGTGGCTGGCGCGCTGGCGCGCCGCGATCCGCTTCGGCGAGGCGCGCGACGGACGCCTGCGCTTCGGGGCGCACCAGGCCTGGCTGGTGGACCTGCTCCTGGCCGAGCAGCTCGACGCCTTCGTCGACGACGAGGGCCGGCGCCTGTGGGGCGAGCAGCGCGCGCGCCTGGCGGAGTTCGAGCGCGTCGCGCCCGTGGCCGAGCCGGCCGGCTTCCGCGGCGAGCTGCGCCCCTACCAGCGCGAGGGCCTGGGCTGGCTCGAGTACCTGGAGCGCCAGCGCTTCGGCGGGTGCCTGGCGGACGACATGGGCCTCGGCAAGACGGTGCAGGTCCTGGCCTGGCTCCAGGCGCGCAAGGCGCGCGCGAAGGAGCACGCCCCGGCCCTGATCGTGGCGCCGAAGTCGCTGACCCACAACTGGCTCGAGGAGGCGCGCCGCTTCACGCCCGAGCTGTCGGTGCTCGAGTACGTCGGCACCGAGCGCGCGCGCCTGCGCCCGAAGCTGGCGCAGCACGACCTCGTGCTGACGACCTACGGCACGGCGCGCGCCGACGTCGAGATGCTGAGCGCGATCCGCTTCGCCGCCGTCGTGCTGGACGAGGCCCAGGCGATCAAGAACGAGGACAGCCGCACGGCGAAGAGCGTGCGCCTCCTGCGCGCCGACCACCGCCTGGCGCTCTCCGGCACGCCGGTCGAGAACCACCTGGGCGAGCTGTGGTCGCTGTTCGAGTTCCTCAACCCGGGCCTGCTCGGGCGCTCGACCACCTTCCAGGGCCTGCTGGAGGCCAGCACCGACGGCGGCGCCGACGAGGGCACGCGCCGCACGATCGCCGCCGCCGTGCGCCCGTTCCTCTTGCGACGCACCAAGGAGGAGGTCCTGCGCGACCTGCCGGAGCGCACCGAGCTGCTGGTGGCCTGCGACATGGAGGACGAGCAGCGCGCCGGCTACGTCGAGCTGCGCGACCACTTCCGGCGCACGCTGCTCGAGCGCGGCGCCGCCGAGGGGCGCGGCCCCGATCCGCTGGTCGTGCTGGAGATGCTGCTGCGCCTGCGCCAGGCGGCCTGCCACCCGGGACTGCTCGACCCGGCGCGGGCCGACGCCGGCTGCGCCAAGTTCGACGCGCTCTTCCCGATGCTCGAGGACGTGCTGGAGTCGGACCACAAGGCCCTGGTCTTCTCGCAGTTCACGAGCTTCCTGGCCCTCCTGCGCCGCCGCCTGGACGCCGACGGGCGCGACTACGGCTACCTGGACGGCAAGACGAGCGCGAAGAAGCGCA
>DASVAP010000123.1:0-8047 GCA_036376275.1 Planctomycetota bacterium
GCGCTCGCGCGCGGCCAGCTCGCTGCCCCGGTTGCTGGGCCGGTCGCTCACGAAGCAGCCCGCCCCCTGCCGGCGGACGATGACCCCGTCGCGCTCGAGGGCCTCGATCGCGCGCACGACCGTGTTCGGGTTGATGGCGAGCTGCTTCGCCAGCTCGCGCACCGAGGGCAGCCTCGCCCCCGGCGCCAGCTCGCCCTCCGCCACCGCCCGCTTCACCTGGAACACGAGCTGCTCGAAGAGCGGCTCGGAGGAACGGGGATCGACGCGCAGCAGCATGGGCGACTGTTCGACTGTTCTAGTGAACATAGAACAGTGTGTCCAGCCGGAATCCGGAGAATCCCTGCTGAGGCGCCTTCCTACCGCGGAAGGCGTAGCTCGAGGTCGCGCGTCCCGGAGGGGATGCCCGTGCGGACGAGCAGGGTGCCCCAGTCGAAGGCCTCGGAGGGCCCGCTGACCTCGATCGTCCAGGTCTGACCGGGCTCGACGGCGAGCGCGAAGCGGCCCTCGCTGTCGGTGCGGCCGCCCATCCCGGGGTTGCCGTCCAGCGCGCGGATGGAGAGCTGATGACCCGACAGCGCGGCGCCCGCGGCGTCGGTCAGGGTCCCCTGGAGGAGCTCACCCCGTCGCAGCGTCAGGACGACCGGAGCGGCATCCACGGGGACTCCCTCCAGGGACGTGTAGAGCCACGGGGCGTGCGAGTCGGAGCTCGGCAGGTCGCCGGGGAAGAACGGGAACACCTCGAGCGTGTAGCTCGCCCCGGGGAGGTCGCGCAGCTCGAAGCTCCCGTCCGCCGACGTGCGCACCGCGGTCTCGTGGCGCAGGCCCCGTGGCCTCGGCTCGGGCTTCGCGCGAACCATGACGCTGGCGAGACCGAGGCCCGACTCGTCGACCACGCGACCCCGCAGGGTCGCACCCGCGGGGAACGTCAGCTGCGCGTCGGCGCGCCGCTCACCTCGACCCAGCGCGAGCCCGATCGCCGGGAGCGGAGCCCGCCCCGCTGCGGACGCGGCGAGCTCGAAGTCGCCCTCGGGAACCCCGCCGAACCAGAAGCGCCCCTCCTCGTCGCTGAGGGTCTCGCGCTCGCTGACATAGGACTCGCCGATCTCCTCCTCGCGGAGCAAGGGGTCCGTGATCGAGCGGCGGCGGTCGCGATTCGTGCCCGTGAGCGCCACGGTCGCGCCGGCGATGCCTTGTCCCCTCGTGTCGAGCACGCGGCCGGCAATCAGTCCCGGCGGAGAGAGCGCCAGCGTGCCGAGGTCGAGCTCGCGCTCGCTCCGCTCCTCGACCGGGAAGTCGTAGACGACCGTCGCGAAGTCCGGATGGTGCACGAGCAGTGCGTGGCGCAGGCGGGGGGCGAGGCCTTCGCAGCGGAAGCGGCCCTCGGCATCGCTGTGGGCCGAGCACCAGTCGACCTCAGAGGGGTTGCCCCGCCCGACGGCGGCGAGGTAGGCGCCGGCCACCGGCTGGCCCGTGCCGTCCACCAGGCGTCCGGACGCTGTGCGCGCCAGCTCCAGCGCGAAGTCGAGCCGCCGGCGGCGTGCGTCGACGATACCGGGTGAGCCCGAGGTCTGGCCGTAGCCCTGCGCGCGCGCGTAGAGCTCGTACACGCCCTCCCGCCCGAAGCCTGTCAGGCGGTACTCGCCGTTCACGTCGGCGACGGCCGTGCGGGAGAGGGTCCAGCCCTCGCCGACGACCGCTCCGGCGATCGGCTCGCCGCTGTCCCGATCCGTCACGCGGCCCTCGACCACGAGGCCCTCCGCGACCTGGACGTCCAGCGTCGCCTCGCCCGTGGCATCGAAGGCGACGCCGACGAGGGTGCGTCCCTGCTCGACGAGCGGGAGGACCTCGACCCGGAGGTTCTCGTCCACCGGGAGTCGCACCTCGTATTGGCCTCGGGCGTCGGTCCGCACCTCCTGATGATGGGCGAAGGCATGCCCGCCGAGCTGGAAGACGCGCACGAGCGCTGCGGCCACCGGCCGGCCGTCCTGCTCGCGCGTCACGCGCCCGCGCAGGCGGTAGCCGGGCCCGAGCACCAGCTCGAGCGTCTGGCCGGCATGGCGATCCAGCATCGTCGTCGTGCAGTGGCCTGCCTTCGTCGCGGAAACGTCGACCGAGAGGCCAGGGTCGAGCTCGAAGGCGAACGTGCCGTCCGTGCCCGAGAGCTGCCCGGCCAGGGTCTCCCGTGCGTGCGCGACCTGGAGGTCCAGGACCATGAACCCGCGCAGCTCCGGGCGCTCGAGGACCACGAGCGCACCCTCGAGCGGAAGGCCGTCGCGATCGATCACGCGACCACGCAGCAGGTCGAGCGCCGGTGCGGGTGGTGCAGGATCTGGCAGTGCGGGCGGCCCGGACGCGACCACGCTGCGCTGTCCTTCCACGCTCGTGGGCGGATCTTCGGAGCGAGGCGCGGCGAGACGCGCCTCCCCGAGCACGCTCCTCTCGGGCTCGGGCGCACCCTCGCGCAGGTGCCCGCGGCTCATCCAGAACAGGGCCAGGAGCGCGGTCAGGCCGGCCGAGCCGAGGAGCCACTTCGAGCCCATGAGGAGTCCTCCTGTGGTCAGCGCGGGAGCTAGCCCCGCGCTGGATGGGATCCTTGCCAGCGGCGCGAGGAGCACGCACCAGCGCTCGCGCCCGCCGTGCTCGGCGTCGAGCCGGCGGCGCAGCTGTGCGAGCCCGCGCGCGACGCGCTGGCGTGCCGCCTCGCGCGTGCAGCCCTGGCGCCGCGCGATCTCGGCCGGGTCGAGCTGCTCGAAGTGGCGCAAGATCACCGCCGAGCGGCAGGGCTCGTCGAGGGCCATTACCGCCTGCCCGAGTCGCTGCAGCAGCTCAGCGCGCGTGACGGCCTCGTCCGGACCCTCCTGGGCCTCGGCGCGGGCCGCGCGCTGCTCCACCTCCCTCCGCCCGACCTCGCGCAGGCGCACGCGGCTCGCCAGGTTGCGCACGGCCCCGGCCAGCCAGGCGCCGAGGTCCACGCGCGCCGCGGGTGGCCGGCGCAGCGCGGCCAGCCAGGCCTCCTGAACGACGTCCTCGCCGAGGTCCGGGTCGGCGATCAGCCGCCGCGCGAGGGCGCGCAAGCGCTCGCCGTGCCGCCACAGCTCGAGGTCGGTCGGGATCGGGTCGCTCGCTCCCACGCTCGGATGGTCGCACGGGCCGCGCGCGCGTGACGGGGAAAGCTAGAGTGCCGGAGCGTGACGCCCCCCGCGATCGTCGTGGCCGACATCACCACCCTGGCGGTGGACGCGATCGTCAACGCGGCCAACGAGAGCCTGCTCGGCGGTGGGGGCGTGGACGGGGCGATCCATCGCGCGGCGGGGCCGGAGCTGCTGGCCGAGTGCCGGATGCTCGGCGGCTGCCCCACGGGCGAGGCGCGGCGCACGCGCGGGTACCGGCTCCCGGCGCGCTGGGTGATCCACGCCGTCGGGCCGGTGTGGCACGGGGGTGGGCGCGGCGAGGACGAGCTGCTGGCCGGGTGCTATCGCGCCAGCCTGGAGCTGGCGCGCGAGGTGGGGGCGGCGTCGCTCGCCTTCCCGGCCATCTCGACCGGCGTCTACCGCTTCCCGAAGGAGCGCGCGGCCGGCATCGCGCTGGCGACGACGCGGGCCTGGCTCGCGCGCGAGCATGCGGACCTGGCGCTGACCTTCTGCTGCTTCAGCGCGGGCGACGCGGAGATCTATCGCGCGTGCCTGGCTGCGCAGGGGTAGCGCGGCGTCTCAGCGACAGACCGCCCAGCGGCCCGAGAAGCGTCCGACCGCGTCGCCGCCGTCGACCATCGGGTCGGAGAAGGCACCGGCCAGCTTGCCGATCGGCTCCGGCCGCTCGTCGGGGGCTTCCTGCAGCGGGTAGATCGCCGTCTCGAAGCGCCCGGAGCGCTCGAGGGCCACGATCCAGTGTCCGTGCACCTCGGCCAGGGGCTTTCCGAGGCTCCCGTCCGCGCGCAGCGGCATCAGCAGCCCGGTCAGGCGCCCGCCGCGCAGGCCGCCGTCGGGAGCCTCGAGCGTCAGGAGCCCTTCGAGCGCCCAGCGCCGTCCGGAGCCGTCCGCCAGGATCCCGCGCACGTGGCCGTCGCCGGCGCGCGTGGGCAGGTCCCAGGCGCCGCGCGCGCGGCCGGTGGCGCAGTCGGGTGAGGTCTGGGCGGAGAGCGGCGCGAGCGAGCCGAGGGCCAGGGCGAGCAGGATGAGGGCGGTGCGAAGCATGGAGGCCTCCGGGAGCGGAACGAGGCGCTCGCCCCGGTCGAGACCGGGAGCGCCACTCGAAACCTACCCGGCATGCCTGGCGCGCGATCGGGAAGGTCCTTCCCGCGCCTCACCCTCGCGGGGCCGATAGATTTCGGCATGCTGCCCCTCTTCCTCCTCGCCTCCACCCTGGCCCTGGCGACTCCCATGCGCCCGCAGGAGGCCGCGGCGAAGCCCGACGCGGCCGCCGCCGAGCTCTTCCGCGCGCGCTGCCTCGGCTGCCACGTCCCGCCGGATCCGCGCTTCGAGGTCGAGCGCACCTGGATCGCGCAGGTGGCCCAGACGCGCTGCGGGGACACGCCGGCCGAGCTGCGCCAGGCCCTGGTCGCCTACCTGGAAGCGCGCCCGCTACCGCTGCCCGAGGTGATCGACACGCAGCGCCCGGCCGAGAAGGGCGAGGCCACGCTGATGGCCAACTTCCGGCGCGGCGCGGTGCTGTTCGAGGCGCCCGACGGGCGCCTGGTGCGCGTCTCCTGGGACGAGCTGGGCGGCGAGCGGCGCCGGCCGATCCCCCCGGGCCGGTACCGGATCGTCGGCATCCGGCTCTCGACCGAGGTCGAGGGCGTGAGCTGGCACATGGTGGGCAGCGGCTTCGGGAACACGACCCTGGACTTCCGGGCCGGGGCCACGCACGTCGTCGCGCTCGACGCCGTCCTGCGCCTGGAGGAGCGCATCGGGGCCGACCGCTACGAGGTGGCCCTGGTCGGGCACGAGGACGCCGGGATCTCGCTCTACCGCGGCGGTGAGCGCCTGCCGCTGCGCTGGCGCCGGCTGGACGCGGCGGGCGAGCCGCTCGACGAGGGCCTGCTCGAGTTCGGCCGCGAGGGCCGGGCGGCGGCCCGCTTCGAGCCCGTGGAAGGCGCGCGCGCGGCCGAGATCGTGCTCGAGAAGCTGCCCTTCACCGTGCGCCGCGTGCGCATGTGAGCGCGCCGCCGGACCCCGCGGTCCGGCGCGCGACCACAGGGCTCAGGGCACGAACGTGATCGACTGGTCGTTCGAGACCGGGAAGGGCTTCGGGAGCTGCACGTGGAAGCTGTTCGCGAACCACGTGTTGCCGAGCGCGAGGCGCGGCAGGTCGCCGACGTGCACCGCGAGCCAGCCCGAGGCCGGGATCACGCCCGTCACGGTGATGCGCCGGTCGCTGGTGTCGAACAGGTAGCGTCCGAAGGTCGGCTGGGCGTAGGGGGAGCTCAGGACGACGTGCAGCTCGCCCGGCTCGCCCCCGAGGATCATGTCGAGCCCGGCGGCGCGCGAGACGTTGTTCAGCGCGTCACCGTTGCCCCACTCGAGCTTCGGCGTCGTCGGGGCCACGATCGTGACCGGGAAGACGTCCGTCTGGATCCCGTCGGTCGCCGACAGGTTCACCACGCCCAGGCTCGGCGCCTGCGGCATGTCCAGCGTGATCGTGGTCGCGTTCACGATCGTCCAGCGCGAGGAGGGGATCGGCGTGGCGCCCAGCGAGAGCTGGGTCGTCAGGTCGAGGTCGATGCCCGTGAGCGTGATCGTCTCGGCCGTGCCCGGGATCAGGGCCTCGATCGGCGAGGGCGAGACGCTGGTGATGTCCGGGTGCGGGAGCGCCGGCGGATCGCCGAAGGTGCCCATCAGGTCGGTCGGGAAGGCGTTCGAGAGCGTGCTGCCGCCCGAGCCCGAGCCGTTGATCATCACGTCGCCCGGGCCGGCCGCGGCCGGGATCGTGACCGAGATCGCCGTGCCGCCCATGGTCGAGTTGACGTTGAGGACGCGCACGATCGGATCGGAGCCGGTCGTGGTGATGGCCGCGGGCGTGAGCCACACCTCGTTGCCGGTCGCCCCGAAGTTCATGCCGTAGATCGTGAGCGTGTTGGCCATCGTGTTGGCCACGGTGGCCGTGATCATCGGCTTGCCGACCGAGGCCACGCCGTAGACGCACTTGATGCCGGCGATGTCGTCGGCGTTGATCGAGCGGATCGAGGTCTGGCCGGGGCTGCCGGAAGGCGCCATCGTCGCGTTGCCGTCACCCGAGTGGCCGAGGCCGAGGGCGTGGCCGTACTCGTGGGCCATGACGCCCTGGATGTCCCAGCGCGAGCCGATCGTGCTCGGCCCGTCGTCCCAGACCCACTCGTCGCAGAAGCGGATGCGCCAGCCGTCGGAGATGGGCGTCTCGGTGAAGGCCAGCGTGCCGCCGCCCCCGCAGCTCGTGAGGGCCGAGACGATGTTGTTGTTCGACGAGCCGATCGCGCTCGTGTTGCCGGACCAGAAGGCGTCGAAGTTGGCCCCGCCGTCACCCAGCAGGTTCCCGCTGAGCGGGTCGCCCGTGCCGTCGCCGTGCAGCTTGGAGCCCCACTCGACGATGCCCTTCCAGACCGCGAGCTCGACCCCGAGGTACCCGGGGAACTGGCCGGCGGGGGTCACGTTGTTGTTGGCCGTCGAGTCCGCGAAGTTGTCGAAGACGCGCACGTCACGCTGGGCCTCGTTCAGGCTCCCTCCGATCTTCGAGAAGGCCGCCGAGGGGCGCAGGGGGGCGAACAGGAGGGTGGCGCCCCCCAGGCAAAGGGAGGGGAGGACCAGGGACTTCGCGTTCATCTGGGGTGCGAGACGGACAGGGGGGGACCGGAAAGAAGCTCCAGTTAATCACCGTCCCGGCGCCCGTGTGCCCCGGAGGGGGCAAAAACCGGAGCGGAAGGCGCGCCAGGTCCCTCCGGTCGGAGCGACGGGTCGGGGGGGGAACCCGGCCAGGCCTACAGCCCGAGGCGCAGCCCGACCTGGAAGGACCGGTCCAGCTCCAGGTCCTCCTCGTCCTCGAAGTCGAGCTCCAGGTAGCGGTAGCCGCCGAACACCGTGGCCCAGGGGGAGAGGTCGAGCTCCAGGCGCCCCAGGGCGTCCACCACGCGCTGGCCGTCGGCGAAGGTCGCCTCGTCGGGGGCAAAGCTCACCTCGACCCCCAGGCGCAGGGGGTAGTCGAGCACGAACCACTCGTCGAAGGCGAAGTCCGCCGCCCCCGTCAGGGTGATCGCCGCCAGCTCGTCCTCGGTGTCCTCGATCAGGGCCCCGAAGAGCCCGAGGCCTACCCCGAAGCCGAAGGGCGACTCCCCGCGCGGCTCGCCGAAGCGCATCAGGCGCGCCGAGGCGGCGTAGTCCTCGTCCTCGCCCGCGAAGACGCCGAGCGACCAGAAGCCCTTCCCGCGGTGCAGCCCGTTGCGGTAGCCGAAGGCCAAGCCGTCGTCGCTCAGGGCGAACTCGAAGGCGTGCCGCGGGTCCTCGGTCGGGCCGGCGGCGGCCCCGAGGGGCTCCTCGGGGTAGTGCTCCTCCCCCTGCGCGAAGGCGGGCGCGGTCAGCGCGAGCAGGACGAGCGGCAGGGCGCGGCGGCCAGGGCGGAGCGGCATCGCGGGGAGGATAGCGGACCCGGCGCGGTTCCTCGCCCCCCGGCTCCGACGTCCTGGTGTCCTGAGTCAGGAGTTCGTCGTCACCTTCCGCCGTCCTCCACCGTCTGGCGTCGTTGCTCCTCCTCGGCGTAGCGCCCTGGATACGCGGTCGTCGTCGCGCCTCGCCAGACGGTGGATGCCGACGGACTTCGTCGGCGAACTCCTGAGGCAGGACACTAGGGCTCGGGCGCGAGCTCCTTCTGCATCGGCACGAAGCGCACCTCGACGCCGTTCGGCAGGCGGTCGCGCTGCTCCGCGAGGGCGGCGAAGCCGCAGGCGGCGTAGAACGGCACGCCCGGCAGCGTGGCCATGAGCTCGAGTGTGCGGAAGCCGGCCGCGCGCGCCTCCTGCTCGCAGGTGTGGAGCAGGAGGCGTCCGAGTCCGCGCCGCGCCCAGCGCGGGCCGACGAAGAAG
>DASVAP010000147.1:0-8619 GCA_036376275.1 Planctomycetota bacterium
AGCGCTGGTCGGAGTTCCCGCCGCGCGTCAGCTTCCAGTCGGCCCAGGCCGGCGCGCGCGTGAACCGCGGGCTGCGCGACGGCCAGCAGCGGCACGGCTACCAGCGCGGCGAGTTCGGGCCCGGCGGCCTGTACCACGACCCGGACGGCCGGCCGGGGAACGCCGGCACGACCGCGGGGGTCGAGGTGCGCATCCACCCCAGCATGCCGGTGCAGCTCCCGAACTCGGTGTGGACCTTCGACGGGACCCTGCCGCCCAAGCTGCTGATGGCGCGCTACGGCGAGAGCGTGCTCTTCCGCCACTACAACGCGCTGCCGATCGATCCGGCGGCCAACATGGGCTTCGGGCTGCACACGCTCTCGACCCACGAGCACAACGGGCACAACCCGGCCGAGAGCGACGGCTACACGAACGCCTTCTTCTTCCCCGGGCAGTACTACGACTACCGCTGGCCGATGATCTCGGCGGGTCACGACGCGATCAACCGCTCGGCCTCCGACGCGCGCATGGGCGCGCCCGACGGGAACGGCGGCATCCGGCGCCTGCCGGGCGACTGGCGCGAGGTCGCCAGCACGCACTGGTTCCACGACCACATGCTCGATTACACGGCGCAGAACGTCTACAAGGGCAACGCCGCGATGATGAACCTCTACAGCTCCGTGGACCGGGGCAACGAGGCCATCGCCGACGGGGTCAACCTGCGCCTGCCCAGCGGCAGCGCCCTCGACTGGGGCAACCGCGACTACGACGTCAACCTGCTGATCGCGGACAAGGCCTGGCTCGACGACGGCCAGATCTTCTTCAACATCTTCAACCTCGACGGCTTCCTGGGCGACCGGCTGCTGGTCAACTGGCAGTACCACCCGTACCTGGACGTGCGCGCTCGGCGCTACCGCTTCCGCATCCTGAACGGGAGCATCGCGCGCTACCTGAAGCTCGCGCTGGTCGATCAGAACAACCGCCCGGTGCCCTTCCACCTGGTGGCCAACGACGGGAACCTGATGGAGCACGCCGTGGCCTTCGACGGCACGCGCGGCACGCGCACGGGGATCCTGCCGACCCAGTCGATCGGAGAGCGCTACGACATCGTGGTCGACTTCAGCCGCTTCGCTCCGGGCACGCGCCTCTACCTCGTGAACCTGCTGGAGCACGAGGACGGCCGGCGCCCCGAGGATCCGGTCCCGCTGGGCGACGTGCTCTCCGGCCGCTATCGCCCGCAGACGCGCGACGACGACGGCGACGGCCGCGCGGACCGCTGGATCAACGGCGATCCCTGCGTGGGCAAGTTCCTCGAGCTGCGCGTGCACGCCTACGCCGGCGTCGATCGCAGCATGAACCCGGCCAACTACACCGCGGGCCGGCGCAAGATGATCCCGCTCGCGCGTCCGAGCGCCCAGGAGCTGGCCGCCGCGCGCCACCGCACCTTCGAGTTCGGCCGCTCGGGCGGCACGGACGAGTACCCCTGGACGATCAAGACCGACGGCGGCACCGGGCTGATCATGGACCCGCGCCGCGTCTCGGCCGCGCCGAGCCTGGGCGAGCTCGAGATCTGGCGCTTCGAGACCGGCGGCGGCTGGAGCCACCCGGTGCACGTGCACTTCGAGGAAGCGATCCTCCTCTCCAAGGACGACGGCCCGGTTCCCGAGTGGGAGCGCTGGGCGCGCAAGGACATGTTCCGCATCGGCCCCGAGGTGGACGGCGCGCGCGAGATGGAGGTCGCCGTGCGCTTCCGCGACTTCGCCGGGACCTACGTCGAGCACTGCCACAACACCCAGCACGAGGACCACGCCATGCTCCTGCGCTGGGACCTCGAGCGCCCGGGGCAGGTCACCTACCTGCCGTCCCCGATCCCGAGCTGGGACGGCGTCGAGTACGTGCCGAGCATCGGCCTGCCGACGGCGCGCACCGGCGACGGCTTCGGACCCGGCGGCGACTAGCCGATCCCCAGATCGGCTACCGACTTCGCCGTCCGCGTGACCGCACCGGTTCTCCGGGCGGGCGCGCGCCCGCCCGGTGATCCGGTGCGCAGACTCCGCGGGCCTCCCGGGCCCCCCCGACCCGATGCTCCCGGCCCCGGGAATCCTCGAATCCCGGAAGGCCCGCCTGCCTCCATTGCGTGGGTCCGGCAACCGGGGCCGAGCCCCACTGCCGAGATCCAGCCATGAACACCCGAACCAAGACCTGCGCGTTCCTCCTCCCGACCCTCCTGGCCCTCGGGCTCGTCGTGCCGGCGCACGGCGCGGCCCAGTCCCCGCTGCGGGCCGAGACCTATGGCCGCCCGAGCGGCGACGTGCCCCTGGACGAGCTCGGGCTCGTGCTGGAGCTCGTCGGCGGCGGGACGACGGAGGCGCGCCTGCGCCTGTTCGGCGGGCTGCCGGGCCACCCGGCCGCGATCGTGGTCTCGGCCAGCAGGCCCGGAGCCGGGGCGGAAGCGAGCGGGGCGATGCCGCTCGTCGGCCCGGCGCTCCTGACGCAAAGCGGCAGCTTCGACTGGACCGGCACCTTCGAGCTGCCGCTGACGGGTCTCGCGCTCGCCGCGGGCGAGGTGCTGTACGCGCAGGGCCTGCACGCCGGGATCCTCGAGCTGGGCGGCGCGCCCCCGCGCCAGTGGTCCCACGGGCTCGAGCTGCACCCCGTGACGGAGGCCGAGGCCCCGCTGTGGTTCGACGAGTGGCTGCCGCACCTGCCCGCGGTGGACGACCTCGCCGGCGCGCGCGGCCTGGCGGAGCGCCTGCAGCGCATGCTGAACTCCGCGGGCGACCAGGTGCGCCTCGCGCTCGAGCTCGAGGTCACGCTCGGCCTCGGCATCGAGGTCGTCGACGCGAAGGCCGGCGGGAAGCTCGCCTGCGAGTTCACCGTCGAGCGCACCGACGAGGGCCTCTACGAGGTCGTGGTCGGCGCCGACCTGGCCGCGCTGGCGGGCGTGAGCGCCGGCACGGGGGCCGAGGTCGGGGCCGAGGCGAGCAGCGGCGCGGGCACAGCGCGCCTCTTCCGCTTCCACTCGGCGCCGGGCGCGGCGCGCGGGATGCTCGGGCTCGTGCTGGCGCTGCGCTTCCCGGAACTGCAGCCGGGGCGCTTCCTGGCGGGCTCGGAGCTCCTCGGGGACGCGGGCGAGCGCCTGGCGGAGCTGCGCGCGGTGGCCGAGGAGCTCCGCGCCCAGGTCGAGGAGCTGGAGGCGTTCCTGCGCGAGGCGCTCGAGCGCGCCGTCGCGCGCGCCGAGGCGGCGCGGCGCGCGGCGAGCGACGGTCTGGCGGCCGCGCTGCGGGCGCACGCCGCGGCCCCCTGGTGGCAGCGGCCCGCGCGCTGGGCCCAGGTCGTGGCCTGGCAGGTGACCCTGGCCGGCGCGAGCGCGAACCTCACGGTCGCGCGCACCGCGATGGCGCGGGGCGAGGCGGCGCTGGAGGCCGCGCGCGCAGCGGTCGCGGCCAAGCAGGCCGAGATCCTGGCTGGCTTGCAGGCGGCGGCGCGCGTCGGCCGCGTCGCCGCGGCGATCGCGCAGCTGCGCGGCTGGGCCGCGAGCCACGCGGCCGGCTTCGAGCTCCGCACGACGAAGGCCGCCGAGGTCGAGGCCAAGGTCAAGGCTCCGGTCGTCGACCTGAAGAACTTCGGCCTCGCGGCCTCGGCCGAGCTGGAGCGCCAGTTCGTCACGCGCTTCGAGCCGGGCGACGCCCCGGGCTCGGGCCGCATCACCGTGCTGCAGTCGCTGCAGCTCGAGCGCAAGGCCTCGGCCGGGCTGGTCCTGGGCGGCGAGCTGGCGCACGCGCGGCGGTTCGAGGTGGAGGAGGTCTTCGAGGTCGTGGACGGCCGGCGGCTGGCGCCCCGGCGCACGCTGTCCTTCACGAGCGACGCCAGCGTCGTGGGCGCGGTCGGCCTGATCGTGGCGCGCGAGAGCGGCTTCGGACGCACGCGCTCCTTCGAGCTGAGCCACGAGCACGCTGGCGACCTGGCGAGCCTGCTCTCCCCCGCGGACCTGGGCGCACGCCTGGCGGCGGCCGAGATCGGCTTCGCGCTCCAGGACCGGCGCCAGGAGAACCTGGACCTCGCCTTCGCGATCGACGTCACCGGCAACGGCGGCGGGATCGAGCTCGAGCTGGAGTGGGCCGACCAGGGCCGGAGCCTCCAGCGCAACACGACCGTGGGCGAGGGGCTCGAGGTGGTGCTGCACGGGAGCGCGCGGGTGCCGGACGGCGTGAGCGGCACGGTGGTTCCGGTCGAGTAGCGAGCGGACGAGCTCCAGGGGCCCGCGGCGCCGCGCGTCGGTGCCGCGGGTCCCTGGCGTTCGGGGTGAGGGCTCGCCCCCTCCGGACCGCGCCGGCGCGGCGTCCCATGGAGCCGCTCGAAGGCGCGGAGCCCAGGGTCCGGCGCAGGCGTCGCGGCTCGACGGCGATGCCCCCGGCGGGCGCGCTCAGCCGCCGGCTTCCGCCTCGATCTCGCGCGCCGGCCGCACCCCGAGCCCGTGGTTGATCAGCCCCGGCGAGATGTTCACCCGATGGCTCGAGCGCGCATAGCGCGCGGGAAAATCGAAGGGGCCGCCGCGTCCGACCCGGTAGTCCGGGCTCCACCACTCCGCGTCCGGTCCCTGCGGACCGAGGCTCAGGCCGTCGCCGGGACGGCGCGCGTTCAGGTAGCTCCCGTAGCAGTCGAGCGTCCACTCCATCACGTTGCCGTGCATGTCGTGCAGGCCGAACTCGTTCGGCTCGAGGCTGCCGACCGGGGCGTGGTAGGCGAAGCCGTCCGTGAAGGCATCGACGTCGAAGGCCCCGGTGAAGCCGTTGCGATAGCTCTGATCGGCCAGGTTCGCGAACAGGCCCAGGTCCTCGCTCGGACAGGCGAAGGGCGTGTCCGAGGCGGCGCGACAGGCGTACTCCCAGCGCGCCTCGGTCGGCAACACGAGCCCGAGCAGCGCCAGCGCGCGCTCGCAGTCGTGGAAGCTGACCTGCTCGACCGGGTTGAGCGGCGTCAGACCGGGATCGGCCCCGGGCCGCCACTTGCTGGGGTTGCGGCCCACGCAGCGCTCCCACTGCGCCTGGGTCATCTCGTGCTTCGCGAGGAAGAACGGCGCCAGCGTCACGTCGTGCACGGGCCACTCGTTCTGCGTCGAGTGCGGATCGTGGTTGGGCTGGCCCGCGCGGGGCGTGGAGCCCATCGCGAAGACGCCGCCCGGCAGCAGCACGAGCACCAGCCCGGTCTCGGGTTGCAGGACGAGGCGCCCGTCCGCGCCGCGCCGCGCCGGCTCGCCCGACTCGAGGTGCGCGAACTCCCACAGCCCGCTGGAGGGGTCGGCCCCGAGCGGCACCAGCCCGAGCTGCGGCGCGAGCGCGAGCCCGGCGTAGGCGGGGTGCCCGGCGATCGCCGCGCACGCCTCGCGCCAGCGGGCCGCGACCTCCGGGCCACTGCGGCTGCGCTCCTCGATCGTGAGCGCGAAGTCGCGCCGTGCGCGCACGGCGGCCAGCACGCCGCCGGTCCCGTCCGCGCCGCCCTCGAGCGCGTCGAGGTAGCCGAGCAGCGCGCGCTGGCGCTCGACCTCGCTCGGGTCGGCCGACGGGCGGGCCTCCAGCCGCCGCAGGCGCCCGGCGTGCTCGGCGCGCCGCGCGAGCAGGGCCTCGGCCCGTCGCAGCCAGTCCTCGAAGACCGGCACCTGGGCCGGGGTCGCGGGCCAGGGTTCCGCGGCCGACTCGCTCACCACGCGCGCGCGGTAGTAGTCGGCCCCCAGGTCGAGCTCGTGCCGGCTCGTCGCCTCGATGCGCCGGCTCCAGGCCAGCCCGGCCACGATCGCGAGCACGGTCGCGCCCAGGGCCGCGGCCGCGAGGCGGTTGCGCGCGACCCACTTCTGCAGCTCGGCCACGGCCCCCGTGCGGTGCGCGCGCACGACGCGACCCTCGAGGTAGGCCCCGAGGTCGTCCGCCAGGGCCCGCATGGAGGTGTAGCGGCCGGCCGGCTCGGCGGCCATGGCGCGCTCGGCGATCGCGACCAGCTCGGCCGGCGCCTCGGGGGCGAGCTGGCGCAGCGGCCGTGGCGGCCCGCGCAGGATGCGCGCCAGCACGACCGACGCCGTCGCGCTCTCGCCCTGCTCCTCGTAGGGCCGCCGGCCCGCCAGCAGCCGGTAGAGCATCGCCCCCACCGCGTACACGTCCGCCGGCGGCCCGACCGGCTCGCCGCGTGCCTGCTCCGGCGGCATCGCGTGCGGCGAGCCGACGATGGCTCCCTGGCGCGTGTGCAGGGCCGACTCGTCGCCCGCGCCGACGTCGCGCGAGGTCGTCACCGGCGCGAGCGCGCCCGCGCCCCCCGCGCGCGCCACGCCCCAGTCCATCACGTACACCTCGCCGTACTCGCCCACCATCACGTTCGAGGGCTTGAGGTCGCGGTGCACGACGCCCTTGTCGTGCGCGTAGGCCATGGCCTCGCACACCCGGCGCAGGATCCCGAGCGCGCGCACGCGCGTCCAGCCCTGGGCACCGGCGTGCGCATGGCGCAGCACCTCGCCCAGCTCGCGGCCCTGCACGAGCTTCATCGTGAAGTACACGCGCCCCTCCGGATCGAGCCCCAGCTCGTGCACCGGCACGATGCCCGGATGGTCGAGCTGGGCCGTGATCTGGGCCTCGGCCACGAAGCGCGCCAGGCCCGCGCTGCCGCTCGAGCCGGCCCCCCGCGCTTCGCCCAGCTGGCTCAGGCTGACCTTCATGGCGAGCTCGCGCCGCAGGGCCGGGTCGTTCACGCGCAGGATCGCGCCCATCCCGCCGCGCGCGAGCTCGCCGCGCACCTCGTAGCGCCGCTCGGCCAGGGGCGCGAGATCGAGCGCCGGCCCACCCTCGGGGGGCGCGGCGGCCGCCACCAGGGCCGGCCCCTCGAGGATCGGCACACCGTCCGCATCGACCGCCAGCAGCTCCTCGACCTCGCGCCGCAGGGCCGCGTCGGCGCCGCACTCCTGCGCCAGCCAGACGTCGCGCGCGGCCCCTGCTCGCTCGCAGGCGCCCAGGAAGAGCTCGGTCACGCGCCGGTGCCGCGCGGCGCTCACTCCTGGCCCCGTCCCTGCATGCGCCGCCCGAGCCAGGCGCGTGCCGCGCGCCACTCGCGCTCGGCGGTCGAGAGCGAGACCCCGAGCGCGGCCGCGGCCTCGGCCATCTCCAGGCCGGCGAAGAAGCGCAGCTCCACCAGCCGCGCCTGGCGCTCGTCGAGCAGCGCGAGCTGCGCCAGGGCCTCGTCCACGTCCAGGAGGTCGTCCGTGCCCGGCGTGCCGACGCCGAGCGCGTCCCCGAGCGTGCGCTCGAGGGCCGCGCCCCCGCCGCGCTTCGCCGCGCGCCGCGCGCGCGCGTGGTCCACCAGCACCTGCCGCATCGCGCGCGCCGCGAGCGCGAAGAAGTGCGCGCGGTCGTTCACCGCGGCCAGCGCATCGGTCCCGAACAGCTTCAGGAACACCTCGTTCACCAGGGCCGTGGGCTGCAGCGTGTGGCTCGCCCCGCGCGCTCCCAGGATGCCCTGCGCCGTCGCGCGCAGCTCGCTCACCACCGCCGGCAGGAGCACCTCCACCGCCTCCGAGCGCCCGGCACCCAGGTCGCGCAGGGCCAGGGTCAGCTCGGGCCGGGTCTCGCTGGGTCCAGGGTCCTCCATTTGCACACCCCCAGCGAGGGTAGCGCGGAGCGGTCCACACCGCGACCCAACGGAATCCCCGCTGCGGCACTGGGCAGGGAGCACTACCCTCGATCCTGTGCCCTGCCTGGCCGGGGTCCCCGCGCTGGGCACCGAAGGAGACGCATGAGTTCTCGCGCTCGCATCCCGCTCTTCCTCGCCCCGGTCTGCCTCGCCTCCCTGGCCTCGGCGCAGGCCCCCTGCGGGGCCGCCGAGACGCCCTGCGGCCTGCCCGGCGTCACGCTGGTCGTCACGCCGGCCTGCGCGCTGCCGGGCGAGGAGGTGCAGGTCAGCGTGCGCAACGACTCGAGCGAGACGATCACGCTGCCGACCGGCTGCGTCTACCTCTCCGTCTCGCAGGGCGCGACGTGCACGGGCGCGGTGGCCTTCAGCCCGGGCTGCCCCTTCGTCCTCGTCCCCCTGACGCCCGGCACGAGCTTCACCCTGCCCTGGGCACAGAACGACGACCTCGGGAACCAGGTTCCGCCGGGCACCTACTCCTTCGCCGTCTGGTACTGGGACGCCGCCTTCGCGAGCCTGATCCAGTGCTGTGCCGAGGTGACGATCGCGAGCACCTGCCCGCGCGCCTCGGCCGTGCCGCGCAACGGCTCGGGCCTGAACCCGCCGACGCTGAGAAACGTCCAGCCGCCGCGCCTGGGCTCGACCTGGATCGCGGAACTCGACTGCGCGGGCCACGCGCCCGGCCAGGCGTACCTGTTCGTCCACGACGCCCCATCCGCGGGCACCTTCCACCGCTACGGCGAGCTGCTCGTCGGCGGCCGGCACCTCTTCGGCCTCCAGCAGGTCCACGCCGGCACGAGCGCTCGCTTCTCCGTCCCGGTCCCCCCGCTCCTCGCCCTGTGCGGCCGCCGCGCGTACGCCCAGGCGCTCGTGGGCGGCGCCCCGCGACCGCAGCTCAGCAACGCGCTCGACCTCCTGCTCTGGGATTGAGGAGCCGCGAGCGTCGGCCCGTCGGTCGGAACCCCTAGTTCC
>DASVAP010000148.1:0-56051 GCA_036376275.1 Planctomycetota bacterium
GGTCGTCGCCGCCGCCGCCGGAAGGGCGAGAACGAGGAGGAACGGGACCAGGAACCCCCGCCGCATGGCGGAAGCATACGGCGGAAACCGCCCCCTACGGGATCTTCGCCGCGTTCGCCTCGAGCCACTGCGCGAAGGTCTGGAGCTTCGGGTTCAGGGACCTCGAGAAGGCGACGTCGCGCGCCCCGCAGAACTCCCGCTGGAACTCGGCCTTGTACTGGAACATGTTCCCGAGGTCGTCGGCCCCCGGGAAGCCCAGCTCACGGAAGGCCGCCGGCGTCGCCGCGTCGTGGACGACCGGCCGCCCGAGAGCGGTGGTCAGGGCCGCGGCCATCTGCTTCCCGGTCAGGTGCTCGCCCGCGATGCCGACCCGGCGGCCAATGAACTCGGCGCCCCGCCGGAACAGCCCGTGGGCGGCGCGACCGATGTCCTCCGCAGCGATGCCGGGGAGCTTGTGGTCCCCCATCGGCAGGGTGAAGGCCAGGCGACCGTCGGCCCCCGGCTTCGGCCCCATGCCGAAGTGGATCAGGTTGTCCCAGTAGAAGGACGTCAGGAGGTAGGTCACGGGCAGGCCCTCGAAGAGCGCGTCCGCCTCGCCCTTGCCGTCGAAGTGCGGGACCTTGTACTTGCCCTGCAGCGTCGGCATGCGCGGGTCGGAGAGCGGCACGCGCAGGCGCGTGTCCTCGAGGGTCGACCAGATCAGATGCGCCAGCCCGGACTCCCGCGCGGCCCAGGCCATGTTGCGCGCCTGGGCGATCTCCTTCTCGGGCGAGAAGTGCTCCCAGAAGTTGGTGACGAGGAAGGCCCCGTGGGCCCCGGCGAAGGCCCGGCGCAGGCTGTCGGGGTCGTCGAGGTCCGCCTCCACGACCTCGGCGCCGAGGTCGGCGAGGGCCCGGGCCCGCGCCGCCTTGCGCGTGATCGCGCGCACCCCGAAGCCGCCCTGGGGGTCCGCCAGGAGGGCGCGCGCGAGCGAGCCGCCCTGTGCCCCGGTCGCGCCGGTCACGGCGATCAGCGCTCTCTGACTGGAAGAGCGAGGCTGCATGATCAGCTCCCCTCCTCGATGGCGGGGGCCAGGGGCTGCGGCACGCGGTTCTGGATGGGCGGGATCGTGCGCAGGTAGGCGAAGATCGAGCGGAGGTCGTCGTCGGTGAGGTTGCGGATCATCGGCCAAGGCATGGGCGGCAGGATCGGACGGGCCTGGCCCATGTGGCGGCCCGTGCGGATCGCCTGCAGGAACATGTCCTCGGTCCACGAGCCGAGGCCGGTCTCGTCGGGCGTCAGGTTGGCCGTGTAGCTCGTGCCCCAGGGGCCCAGGAAGGCCGTGTTCGTGGGCGCGCTCGCCCACTGGCCCGGGTGCAGCTGCGGGACGAGCATGACCTCGCCCTGGGGATGGCCGGACAGCATGCGCGTCATGTCCGGAGCGGGGCCGTCGGGCCCGACGCTCCAGGGCGTGTGGCAGTCGTTGCAGCCCATGGCCGTCACCAGGTACTTGCCGCGCGCGGCGCTGGGTGGGTCCTCGTGGCGTGCCGCGGCGCCGTTCGCGATCACGAGGGCGCCCGCGAGCGCGAAGCCCGCGGCGCCGACCTTCAGGGACAGGCTCTTCAAAGTCATGGCAGGAATCCTCGATTCGTCGGTTGGGTGAAACGGTCAGAAAGCGTTCGTCGCCACGGACTGCCCCGCGGCGAGGTCCGTGCGGATCCAGGTGGTGAGGAGCTCGAGCGCCTCGGCGTCGGGCCGGTGCGTGCCGAGCGGCGGCATCTGCGCCAGCGCCTGGCGCGAGCCCATGCGGCGCGGCAGGACGCCGAGGTCGGCGGCGGCCGGCGCGATGCGCCGCGGGTCGTCCTCGCCGTGGCCGCGGAAGTGGCTCGGGCGCGCCAGCGTCGTGGCGATGGCCGGCCGCTCCCCGGGCCGCGCCAGGGAGTAGGAGAGATCGAGCCCGAGCCCAGCGAGCCGGCCCGTGCTCGAGTGGCACATGCCGCAGTTCGCGTTCAGGTACCCGAGGACCGCCCGCTCGCGCGGCGAGGCCGCCTCGATGCGCGGCGGGGTCGCGACCAGGGGCTCCGGCAGGTTGCGCACCAACCTGCGGCGCACCAGCTCGTCGAGGTCGACGGCCCCGGCCGGCAGCGGCTGCGCGTGGGGCGCGAGCGGATCGCGGTCGGCCGAGAGCTGGAGCGGCGTGAAGCCCAGCACGGCGTCCGGCCCGGCGGCGTGGCAGGCCAGGCAATCGGCCCGGCCGGGGACGTCGTAGGGGACGCCGGGCGCGGACTCGCAGGCGGCGCGGACGCCGCACTCCGGCGCTAGCGTGGCGCTGCGCTCGTCCGCGCTCCAGCGGTAGACGGCGAAGTGCCACCCGTCGCGGGCCAGCGTGCTCATGCGGGTCTCGATGCGGCGCTCGAGGGAGAACTCCTTCCACAGGCGCGTGCCGACCGGGAACACGAGGTGATCGGGATCGCGCGCGTCGATGGCGCCGCCCGCGGGCAGGCGGATCCAGCGCCGCTTCGCGGCGCCGTCGGTCCACAGCGGATACTGGGGCTCGAAGGCGAGAACGCCGTCCGCGATCACCTGCCCGGGTAGGTCGGCGTAGAGGCCCGTGTCCGCCAGGTCCTCCGGCATCAGCTCCATCGCGTTCATCGCGTCCACGGCCGGCGAGGGCTCGCAGGCTCCGGGCAGCGCGACCGAGAGGACCGTGAGAACCACGCGCGAGACGGGACGGACGAGGACGCGCCTCACGACGACGCTCCCGTACGCTCGGCGACCGTCAGGGCCCGCGCGGCAGCCCGCGCCTCGCTCCAGAGGGCCTCGCCCAGGCGCCTCCGCCCCGGCGCCGTCACGGTCGCGAGGGCCTCCGCCGGGACGGCGGACTCAAGGCCGACCAGCAGCGCGGCGCGCTCGCCCCGGTGGCCGGCCGGCAGCAGCCACTCGACCCACTCGCTCATCTCGGCCGGCTCGATCGCCGCCAGGATCCGACCGTGCAGGAGGACGAGCTCCTCGTCCGTGAGGTGCGCCCAGAGGATGCGGCTGGCCTGCGTCTCCTCGACGTTCATGTGCAGGAGGTGCTCGCCGACGAGCACGCCCAGCGTCTGGTGGAGCTTGCGCCCCAGCGAGACGCGCTCGGCCAGGGTCGCGCTCCCGAGGCGCGCCAGCAGGCCCTCGATCCCCTGGTCGACTCCCGCGAAGCGGACGTGGGCCGCATCGAGGTCGGCGGCGACCGTCGGCGCGAGGCGCTGCAGGATCGGGTGGATCTCGCGGTCCTCGTGCCGGGCGTGGAGGTGCGCCAGGCGCAGCGCGTGCCGGACGTTCGCGACCGCGGCGGGGAGCTCGGACTCGCGCGCGAAGTCGGTCCGCCCGACGGTCGTCAGGGCGTCGAGGAGGAGGGCGCGCAGGGCCTTGTGGACGTGGGTGTAGAGGTCGAAGCGGGTCATGGTCTCGGCTCCACTCGGGACACCGAGAACATCGGGGAAAACGGCCCCTACCGCACCCTAAGTCCTCCCTCGCGCCTTCCTAAGAATTGCCTAAGGGCGCCGGGCCCCGGGGGCGCCCGGGCAAGCCGGCGGGACGTCAGGTGCGTCCGCGGCGTGTCCGCTGGCGCTCGAGCCCCATCCGGTACGTGACCCAGCCTTCGAGCGGACGCGCGCCGAGCTTCCGGTAGAAGCGATGGGCCGGCCTGTTCCAGTCGAGCACGACCCACTCCATGCGGCCGCAGCGCGCGCGGCGGGCGGCGGCGCGCAGGGCGCCGAAGAAGAGCTGGCCGATGCCGGCGCGGCGGTGCTCCGGCAGGACGAAGACGTCCTCGAGGTACAGCGTCGGGCGCGCGAGGAAGCTCGAGTAGGTGAAGAGGTAGATCGCGTAGCCGACGGGCGCGCCATCGCGCTCGGCGATCAGGACGTGGATGCGGCGGCCTACGTCGGCCAGCAGGCGCCGCGCGGCGGCCGGCGCGGGGCGCGGCAGCTCCTCGTAGTCGGCGAGGGCGCGGATCAGGGCCGTGAGGGCGCGCGCGTCGGCGGGGCGGTAGGGGCGGATGCGCGCGCGGGCGGGGCGGGACGGGTGCGAAGTCTGGCTCGGCATGGGGTTCCCGGGGTCGAGGGAGCGCGCGGCGTCCGCGCCAGCGTCCCCATCCCGCGCGGGCGCCGCAAGCGGGCGAGCGCGCACCGGACGGAACGCGAGGATCGCATCAACGCGCCAGGCGGCGGCGGGCGTCGGCGACGAGCTCGAGGTCCGTCGCGCCCCAGGCCTCGACCAGCTCCGCGAGCGCCGCGCGGTCGAAGTCCGGGTCGCCGCGGTCCTGCTGCAGGCAGGCGCGCCGGACGCGGGATTCGATCTCGAGCTGGGTGTGGGACTCGACGTACCAGGAGTAGGTCGGGAGCACGCCGGCGTAGGCGTCGATCGCCGCGCCGAGGTCGCCCTCGGCCTCCGCCAGGCGTCCTTCCAGCCAGCGCTGCACCGGCACGTCGCGCGTCTCGCGCGGGTGCGCGGCGGCGCGCGCGAGCGCCGCGCGCGCGGGGACGAGCTCGCCGGCCTGCAGGGCCGTCTCGGCCTCGATCAGGTCGGCCCAGAACGGGAACGAGACGTTCCCGCTGCCGCGCCGGGCCTCCTCGAAGGCGCTCCGGGCGGCGGCCACGTCGGCGGGCGTGCCGTGGCGCGCGAGGAGCTGCACCCGCCAGTAGTGCCCGCGCGCCTCCTGCGGCACCAGCGCCGTGGCCCTGCGCGCCGCGGCGAGCGCGCCCGGCACGTCGCCCGTCAGCTCCAGGAGGCGCGCCCGGTCGATGCAGAAGGTCACCGCGGCACGCACGACGTCGGTGTACTCGCGGCCCTCCATCGGAAGCAGCGCGGCCTCGAGATCCGCCAGCGCCTCGGCGAAGCGGCCGCGGCGCAGGTGGGCCAGGCCGCGCGCCTGGAGGGCCCACAGCACGCGGAAGCCGCCGGCCGTGGCGACCCCGTGGTCGAGCTGCTCGAAGGCCTGCTCGATCTCCCCCGTCCCGAGCGCCACCTGCGCGGCGAACCACCAGTCGAAGAACAGGCCCCGGCGCAGGGCCTCGTCGACCAGCGGGCGCGCCGCCTCCCAGCGCCCGTGCCAGACGTGCGCCGACAGCTCGGACTGGATCGCGCGCGGGCTGGCCGGATCGCGCCCGCGCAGGTCGGCGATCAGGCGCTCCAGGGCGGGTCCGTCGTCCTGGAGCAGCAGGGTGTCGACCAGGTGGAACACGACGACCTCGAAGGTCGGGTCGATCTCGAGCGCGCGCTCGAAGGCCCGGCGCGCGCGGGCCGGATCCCAGTGGCGCGGATCGTGCTCGACGATCTCGCCCAGCAGGTTGAGCGCGTCGGGCAGGACGTCGGGCTCCTCGAGCACGTGCTCGAGGTCCTGGTGGGCGCCTTCCCAGTCGTCGCGGCTCCACTTGAGCGCGGCCCGGTACAGCACCTGCCAGCGCGCGGGCAGGCGCGCGACGTGGGGCAGCCCGCGCTCCAGGACCTCGCTCTCCTGGCCGCCGGCGACACCGTTCCAGTCCAGCGCCGTGGCCAGGTAGAAGGAGGCCAGGGCGAAGGTCTCGTCCACGCGCAGCGCGGCCCGGAAGTGCTCCACCGCCTCCTCGTAGGCCCCGGTGTGCAGCGCGAGGCGTCCGGCGACGAAGCGGTCCCAGGCCGGCGTGGAGCGCGTCAGGGCGGCGGCGGCGTCGAAGGCCGGCTGCGCGCCGGCGAGCTCGTCGAGCCCGAGCTGGCTGCGCACGGCGCGGCACAGCGTGGCCGCCACGCCGAACAGGTCCTCGACCCCCGGCGATTCCGCGCGCGCCGAGCCGAGGGAGCGGCCCGAGGCCACGTCCACCAGCTCGCCCACCACCCGCAGCCCGCCGCGCTCCTGGGCCACGTCGCCGATCAGCATCAGCTCGGCGCCGGCCGCGCGCGCCACCTCGCGCGCGTAGGAAGGATCGAAGGCCGCGTCGGGGCCGAGCACGCGGCGCAGCGACTCGCGCACGCGCGCGGTCGAGAGCACCTCGAGCCCGCCCGACTCGGCCAGGTCGGTCGTGAGCAGCGGCACGAGCATGCGCACCAGGCCCGCCGCGTCGCGCGGATCGCTCAGGTTCTCGAAGCCGATCACGCCGATGCTCGCTCCGGCGAAGCCGCCGGCGCGTGGCGGAGCGGCACCGCCGCGCAGCACGCGCCAGCCGAGCCAGGCCACGGCCGCGAGCGCGAGCAGGGCCCCCACCACCCGGACGAGGCGCGGGGCACCGCGAGACCGCTCGCGCGCGGCCGCCGCCGCCCGCAGGTCGGACTCCAGCGCGCGCATGGTCGGGTAGCGCTCGTCCGGGTCCTTGCGCAGGGCGCGCTGGACGACGCGCGTCAGGCCCGCCGGGAGGTCCGGCCGCAGGCTCCGCAGGGGCGGCGGATCGTCGCGCATCACGGCCGCGAGCACGTCCGCCAGCGAGCGCCCCTCGAAGGCGGGCCGCCGCGTGGCCATCTCGAACAGCAGGCTGCCGAAGGAGAACACGTCGCTGCGCGCGTCCACCGGCCGGCCCTGGGCCTGCTCGGGCGACATCGCGCCGGGCGTGCCGAAGATCGCGCCGGCCTGGGTCAGCTCGGTGCCGGGCTCCTGCGCGCGGCCGCCGGCGAGCTTCGCCAGGCCGAAGTCGAGCAGCTTGGGCTCGCCGCGCGCGGTGAGCATGACGTTGGCCGGCTTGACGTCGCGGTGGATCACGCCGCGCTCGTGCGCGTAGGCCAGCGCGTCGGCCAGGGCCAGCGCGAGGCGCAACAGCTCCTCGGGGGTGAGCGCGCGCTCGGCCAGCCGCTCGGCCAGGCTCTTGCCCTCGATGTGCTCGAAGGCGATGTAGTCGCGGCCCTCGGCCGCGCCGACCTCGTGGATCGTGGCGATGTTCGGGTGGTTCAGGGCCGCCGCGGCGCGCGCCTCGCGCATGAGCCGCCCGCGCCGCTCCTCGTCGCCCGCCAGCGCCTCGGGCAGGAGCTTGATCGCCACCTCGCGCCCGAGCCGCGAGTCGCGCGCGAGGTGCACCTCGCCCATCCCTCCAGCGCCGAGCTTGCCGAGCAGCGTGTAGGGTCCGAGGCGGGTCGAGGGGTCGCTCATGGCGGGCGTGCCGGCCCCGCGGGGCGAGCCTTGGCCCGGAGCCACGATAGCGGCCCGGTGGGACGGGCCACAGACGGACCCTCGGCGCCGGGCCACGCTCGCCAGGGACCGCCATGCAGGCCGACCCGTGCCTCCCGACCGAGTCCTTGCCAGCGATCACCGACGGTCGCCCGGAGCGCTGCCCGACTGCCGGATCTCCCCCGCCGTGCTCGCGCCGGCTCGTTCTCCTCGGGAACCCGGGTGCGAAGGACACCGGCGACGAATCGCCGGAGCTCGGTGCCCGAGGAACGGTCGCCGTGGCATACTCCCGGCCAGTGGCCCGTTCCCCACGGGTTCGCCCTAAGGACCTTTTGATCTTCCTTGCGGAGAAATCTTCGATGCTGACGGCCTCTGCCCTCGCCCTCGTTCTCCTTGCCGCTCCCCTCCGGCTCCAGCAGCGCGCGGCGCCGTTCGATGCGCCCGTCGTGACGCTCGAGGCGAACGATCGTTACGGGGTCGTCGTGGACCTCGACGCGGACGGATACATGGATGCCGTGTCGTGGTGGTGGGCGAACCTCTCCTACGCGAGCAGTGTGCGCCTGAAGGGCTGGCGCAACGACGGGACGGGGAAGCTCGTCCAGGCGTGGACGACGACGGTCGAGGTGAGCACGGACTCGCCCGCGGCCAATTCCTCGCACCTGCGCCTGCTTCCGTGCGAGCTCGACGGGGACGGCCGGACGGACTTCTGCCTCGTCTTCACGAGCCCGGCGAACGCGAGCGTGCGCGCGCTGCGGTCGCAGGGGCTCGTCGCCCCGGAGCTCGTCCCCGAGTACTCCATCACCTGGTCGGGCAACCACACCATCCACGCCGCGGTGGCCGACTTCACGGGCGACGGGCGCGGCGATCTCGCCTACACGCTGAACGGGTCGTTGCGCTTGCTCGAGTACGTGCCGGGGGAGCCCGCGCTCGTGCTCCGCTCGCAGACGTCGCCGTTCGGCAGCCCGAGCATCGACATCGAGGGGCTCCTCTCCGTCGACGCGAACGGGGACGCCACGCCTGACCTCCTCGCGTGGCTCGGGGACACCGTCAAGCTCATCGCGGTGGCGGATTGCAGGCCGATCGCGACGCAGACCCACTCCCAGGGCATCGGCGCCGACCACATGGTCGCCGCGGGGGACGTGGACGGCGACGGGGACCAGGACGTCGTGATCTGGGACATGAGCCGCTACGTCGTCGCGCGCCGCACCGGCTCTGCGGCCTGGACGTTCGAGCCGCCGGTGACCGGCGGACCGGCGGAGTTCCTGGTCGACGTGGACGCGGATGGGGACCTCGACGGGGTCTGCTGCGGCGGCGGCGATCCGTCCCCGACGCGCAACGTCGTGCCCTCCACGTTCCGCGTCGCGCTCAACGACGGGACGGGCGCATTCGCGCCGGCGCTCGAGACGAGCTGGCTCGGCTCCGACCACCTCGCGGGGATCGCCGACCTCGACCACGACGGCGACCTCGACGTGGTCTCCGGCCGCTGCATCCTGTACGCGCGGGGTCCGCTGACCGAGGTGCTGCATCCCCCGCTCGGCGCGCCGAAGACCGAGCGCGCGACGGCCGATCTCGACGGGGACGCGGACCCCGACTTCGCCGTGGGACTGCGGACGATCGAGCGCAACCTGGGCGCGGGGCTGTGCGCGGAGTACGAGCCGAGCTTCCCGCCGGCGCCGGCCGGCACGGTGTTCGTCGGGCCGGGCTGGCCGGGCGACTTCGACGGCGACGGCGACCTCGACCTGATCGTGAAGCACTTCGCCGGCTCGACCCTGCTCGCGCAGCGGCTGCTCGTGAACCTGGGCGGCGGCGCCTTCGCGGACGCCGGCGATGCCGGGCCGAGCGGGGTGGACTTCAATCCGGATGTCGCGGACGCCGACGCCCCCGAGTCGAGCCTCGCCGCGGACGCTGACGGCGACGGCGACGTCGACCTGATCGCGCTCGGCGTATCGCCTGGCTGGAGTAGCCGCGTGTGGTGGAACGACGGATCCGGGCACTTCGGGGCGGGGCCCACGTTCGTGGGCGAGCTCGTCCGCGCTGTGGCCGACGTCACCGGAGACGGCGTCCCGGACCTCGTGAGCTTGGTGTTCACCCCGGGGTGGCGGGCCGGGCTCGGGGGAGGCACGTTTGGAGCGCGCGTCGAGCTGCCCGAGACGGTGGACGCCGTCGAGAGCCACGTCGCGCTGGCGGACCTCGATTCCGACGGCGACCTCGACTTCGCGATCCCCAGGCACTCCGCGAACCTCCAGCTCTACTGGAACGACGGGACGGGCTCCTTCACGAACGAGGTCGTGAGCACGGTCACGATCACGAACGCCGCAGTCGTGCCCAGGGTGTGGAGCTCGGACGTCGACGGGGACGGCCGCCTCGATCTACTGGTCGCGCCCGAGTTCCGGGCTACGAACGGCCTGCTCGTCCTGAGACGCCTGACGGACAACTCGGGCTGGGATGCTCCCGTCGTCCAGGTCGTCTACGAGCACGACGGCAACCAGGGGATCCTGCTCGACGTCGTCCTGCGCGACGTCGACGGCGACGCGGACGTCGACCTCGTGACCGACCGTCTCGTGCGGAACGGGAAGCACTCGCTGCCGCGCGGAGGTCGGCGCCAGCAAGCGGGCGCGGGCACCCCGGGGACTGGCGGGCTCGTGCCGACGCTCGGCGCCGACGGCCCCTTCCGCCTCGGCGAGTCGGCCGAGCTGCGCGTGCGCGGCGCGGTCGGCGGCGCGAGCGGGCTCCTCACGATCTTCCGCGTGGGCGACACGCCGCACGCGCGCGGCCGCAGCGGCCAGGGCGCGAACGCGCCCGAGGCGATCCACCAGCGCATCCCGTTCGTGCTCGACGGGACGCCCGGGAGCGCCGGGGAGGGGGAATGGACCCTGCCCTACACCGTGACCTTCGGGTTCGTGGGCGACACGCGGCGCTACGTCGTGGAGATCTACGACCCGGGCGCACCCGGCGGCGTGGCACGCACGAACGAGCTGCGGCTCACCTACGGATACTGACGGCCACGCCGAGCGCGGGCCGCCTTCCCCGTCCGTACGACGGCCCGTGCTCGGCGCCCTGGACTGGCGCGGACCTGCGCCCGATCGGCATCCTCGCCCACAGCGCCGGCGGCGGCCCTGTGCTTCCTCCTGGGGAACGAGCCGTTGCCGACCTGGCGCGGCGGGCCGTTCCCCGGCCGAGGGCCGACGCTCAGCCGCAGTCCTCGGGCCGTACCTCGGACCCCGCCGTCAGGCGCTCGCGCACGCGGGCCGCGACGCGCGCGTCGCGCGCGCGCTGCGCCGGGGTGCGCCGCGCGGCGGAGCGCAGGGGCATCGCCAGCCGCGCGTTGCCGGCCAGGCGCGCGCCGTTCCGCGCCAGGAAGTCCCAGTAGAGCGGCGTGATCGGGCAGTCGCGGGCCGGGTCGAACCGGCACCCTTCGCAGAGGTCGCCCATGCGGTCCAGGTAGGCGGCGCCCGAGACGTAGGGCTTGGTCGTCATCAGCTCCCCCACCGCGAAGGTGCCCATGCCGAGCACGTTGGGCTCGACGACCCAGTCGTAGGCGTCCGTGTAGGCGACCCAGAACCAGTCGGTGAGCTCGCGCGGCTCGACGCCCAGCAGCGTGGCCAGGTTCGAGAGCACCATCAGGCGCACGATGTGGTGCGAGTAGCCCTCGGCCCACACCCCGGCGACGGCGTGGTCGAGGCAGGCGAGGCCCGAGGACGTGCCCCACCAGGCGGGCGGCAGCGGAGCGTGGGCCTCCAGGTGCGAGGGACGCGCCGGGGCGTCGGCCGCGCCCTCGGGCTCGCCGCCGAGGTTCGCGCGGAAGCCATCGGTCTCACGGTGCACGTGGCGCACGAACTCGCGCCAGCCGAGGATCTGGCGCACGAAGCCCTCCTGGCTCGCGAGCGGGAGCTCGAGCGCCAGCACGTCCGCCAGGATGCGCCGCGGCGGGAGGCGCAGGAGGTTCATCAGCGCCGAGAGGCGCGTGTGGAACAGGCCGCTCGAGCGCGCCGAGAACGCGTCCTCGAAGGGCCCGAAGTGCGGCAGGCACGCGCTCCGGGCCCAGCTCCACAGCGTCTCGACGTCGGCCCTCGACGCCGGCAGCCGGCGCGGGTCGAGGCGCCCGGGATGGTCGCCGAAGCGGCGCTCGACGAGCGTGCAGACCTCGCGCGTGACCTCGTCGGGCTCGAAGAGCGGGGGCTCCGGCGCCGGCGGCTCGCCGCGCCAGGAGCGACGGTTCTCGGCGTCGAAGCTGAGCTTGCCGCCCAGGGGCTTGCCCGCGGCATCCATCAGGATCCCGCTCGTCCGGCGCACGTGGCGGTAGAAGCGGTCCATGCGCCATGGAGGACGCGCGCCGACGGCCGCCCGGAACTGCTCCGGCGTCGTCAGCCAGCCCTCGTGCGGGAGGAGCTCCAGGCGACCCTCGGCGACGAGCGGCGCGAGCTCGACGCGCAGCTCGCGCTCGGCCGGCTCCATGGCGCGCAGCAGGCCGAGCTCGGCGCTCGCTGCCCGCAGGGCGTCGGCGTAGGAGCCCTCGGTCCGGACGTGGCGCACGGCCACGCCGCGCTCGGCTTGCTCCAGCGCGAAGTGGCGCAGGCTGGCGAGCACGAGGGCCAGCTTCTGCTTGTGGTAGGGCCGCGTGCGCCCCTTGCGCGCGCTCTCGACCAGGACGATGCCGAGCGTGCCCGGCTGCTCGCGCGCGAGCGGCCCGACCTCGTCCGAGAGCTGGTCGTAGGGCACGAACAGCCAGCGCCGCGCTCCTCCGGCGCGGAAGGCGGACAGGCGGCGCAGGAACGCGCTCACGCGGGCCCGCTGCGAGGCCGGGCCGCCCCCGGACGGGCGCCGATCATCGCGGCCTCAGCGCTCCCCGAAGACGTGGAGCGAGGTCGCCGTGCGCAGGTAGACGATGCCGCCGAGCACCGCCGGGGTCGCGAAGAGCCCCTCGTCGAAGGTGACGGAGTGCTCGACGGTGAGCTCGGGCGCGGCGGCCGCCAGGAGGTAGAGCGTGCCCTCGGCCGAGCCGGCCAGCGCCTGCCAGCGCGCGGGCAGACGTCGGCCGCGCCGACCTCGTGGATCGTGGCGACGCGCGCCGCTCCTCGTCGCCGGCCAGGGCCTCGGGCAGGAGCTTGATCGCCACCTCGCGCCCGGCCGCGAGTCGTGCGCAAGGTGCACCTCCCCCATCCCTCCAGCGCCGAGCTTGCCGAGCAGCGTGGAGGGTCCGAGGCGGGTCGAGGGGTCGCTCATGGCGGGCGTGCCGGCCCCACGGGCGAGCCCAGGCCCGGAGCCACGATAGCGGCCCGGTGGGACGCGCCACAGGCGGACCTGTGCCGGGCGACGGAGGGCCGGTCCGGACCCCTGGCCAGCCCCTTGGGCGAGCGGGCCGCCGAGCCGCGCAGCCCACCCTGCACAGGTGAGCGCCGCAGGCGGAGCTGTGTGCGCACAACCGCCCGTACTCGGCGCCCTAGACTGGCGCGCGCATGCACCCGATCGGAATCCTCGCCCACAGCGCCGACGGCGCGGCCCTGTGCTTCCTCGAGATGGTGCGCGAGAGCGCGCGGCGCCTCGGCGAGCACCGGCACCCGGAGATCACGCTCTCGATGCAGCCGATGGGGCCGTCGCTCGAGGCCTACGCGCGCGGCGAGCTCGGGCAGGTGGCGGCGTACCTCGCGCGCACGGCCGGACGCCTCGCGCAGGCGGGCTGCGCCTTCTTCGTGTGCCCGGACAACACGGCGCACCTGGCGCTGGAGGCGGCGGAGGAGCCGCTGCCCCTGCCGGGCCTGCACATCTGCGAGATCGTCGCACGGCATGCGCGGAGCGAGGGCCGCCGGCGGATCGGGCTGCTGGGCACGCGCTGGACGATGGAGGGCTCGGCCTATCGCGCGGCCTGCGCGCGCCACGGCCTCGAGCTGTGCGTGCCCGCCGAGGGCGACCGCCGGCTCGTCGACCAGGTCATCTTCGACGAGCTCACCCAGGGCATCGTGCGCGACGGCTCGCGCGCGCTGTTCGTGCGCATCATCGAGGCCCTGGCGCGCGAGGGTTGCGACACCGTGGCGCTCTCCTGCACCGAGATCCCGCTGCTGGTGCCGCCCGAGGCCTCGCCGCTGCCGACCCTCGACTCGACGCGCCTGCTCGCGCGCGCGGCGGTCGCGGTGGCGCTGGGGAGCGAGCCGCTGCCGAGCTGGAGGGGCGGGCCGTTCCCCGGCTGAGGGCCCGGGGGCCTACTCCTGGGCGATGCGCTCGCGCGCGGCCGCCACGCGCGCTGCGTACTCCGCCTGGAAGGGCTCGACGAGCGCCCGGTCGAGCTGGGCCTCGAGGGCCCAGAGCACGCGCTGCTCGGCGGGGTGCGCGATGGGAAGGGCACTGCGATCGTCCGACCTACTCAGCCAGTCGAAGAAGACCAGCGCCTGGTCGGGAGTCAGGGACAGGGTGACGCTGGCGCTCGCACCCACGCCTCAGCGCTCCCCGAAGGCGTAGAGCGACGTCGCCGTGCGCAGGTAGACGATGCCGCCGAGCACCGCCGGGGTCGCGAAGAGCCCCTCGTCGAAGGTGACGGTGTGCTCGACGGTGAGCTCGGGCGCGTCGGCCGCCAGGAGGTAGAGCGTGCCCTCGGCCGAGCCGGCCAGGACGTGGCCCGCGGCGCCGACGGGCGAGAGGTAGTACTCGGCGCGGTCGGAGAGGCGCTCGCGGTCCACGATCACCGCCCCGGTCTTCGCATCGAGCACGGTGGCCAGGCCGCCGGCGGCGAAGAGCCAGATGCGGCCGCGGTAGAGCAGCGGCGAGGAGACGTAGGGCAGGCCCCGCTTCCAGCGCCAGCGCACGTGCTCCTTGCCGGCGTCGCCCGCGGCGCCGCGCGCCACGGCGACCATCACGTTCTCGCCGGGGCCGGGCGTCGTCTCGCCGGCGGCCACGACCTCGGCCGGCTCCCAGGCACCGCTGCGGTCGCGGTCCAGGACGCCGAAGGCGTCCTTGGCACGGCACTCGGGCAGCTCGTCGCGCACGATCTTGCCGTCGCCGTCGCGGTCGAGGCGCCTGAAGAGCACGGCCGGGTCCGCCAGCTCGGCCTCCGTCAGCTCGAGCGAGCGCTCGAAGGCCACCTCCCAGAACGTCTGCGGGTTCGCGTTCGGCGTCGACCAGGCGGCGAAGTAGAGCGTATCGCGGTCGGCGGTGGGCGTCGTGCAGGGGTAGCTCGTCAGGCCGTCGAGGCGCCACAGCTCCTCGCCCGTGCCGGGGTCGTAGGAGGACAGGCGTCCACTGCCGCTGACGACCAGCTCGTCGCGATCGGCGTTGCGCCACAGGAAGGGCGTGCCGTGCGACTCGCCGATCTCCAGGCGGCGGATGCGCGTCAGCTCGCTGCCGTCCGTCACGTCGTACACGACCACGCCGCCCTCGCCCGTGCCGTCGCGCGAGAGCACGAGCAACCCGTCCACCAGGATCGGCGACGTGCCGACGCCGAACACCGCGCGCGGCTGGGCCAGGCGCTTCTCCCACAGCAGCTCGCCGGCCGGGTCGAGCGCGACGAGACCGTAGTTGCCGAAGTAGGCGACCACGCGCTCGCCGTCGGACACGGGGGTCGGCTGGGCGGGGGCCGCGTCCGGGTGCTCGTAGCGCGGCGTCGGCGTGCCCTGGAAGCGCTTCGTCCACAGCACCTTGCCGTCCTGGCGGTCGAGGGCGAGCACGACGTCGGCGCCCTCCTCGAAGCCCGTCAGGTAGATGCGCGCGCCGACGATGCAGGGCGAGGAGTGGCCGGCGGGGACCTGCGTGCGCCACAGCACCTTCGCGTCGGGCCCGAAGTCGGTCGGGATCGGCGCGTCGTCCGCGACGGCGAGGCCGCCGGGGCCGCGGAACTGCGGCCAGTCGCCGGCCTGGGCGGCGAGGGAGGGGGCGAGGAGAGCGAGCGCGGGGAGGAGGTGCATGGCGTGGGCCGTGGGAGAAGGGAGATGCTCCTCGAAGTCGGCCCGGCCGTCCACCGACGCGGGCCCGGCGGCCGTGGAGGGCCCGTCAGTCGCCCGGGATGCGCGCCACGATGCGCAGCGGCCCGCCGCTCCCGCCGCGGATCTTCATCGGCAGGGCGAGGACCTCGAAGCCGCGCGGGGGGAGCCGGTCGAGCTGCGCGACGTTCTCGAGGGCCGGCACGTTCGCCTGCGCGAGCGCCCGGTGCGCCTCGAAGAGCAGCGAGGGCCCGTGGTCGATGCTGGGCGTGTCGAGCCCGACGGCGCGGATCGCGCGCCGCTCGACCAGCCAGCGCGCCGCCGCCGGGTCCAGGCCGGGGAAGTGCAGCTTCGCGACCGCTTCCGGGCCGCGCTCGGCCGTGCCCATGTAGCGCTCGCGATCGGGCCAGAAGGCTCCGAAGCCGGTGTGGAGCAGCACGATCGCGCCGTCGGGGATGCGCCCGTGGCGAGCCTCCCAGGCCTCGAGCTCGGCCACGCCGACCAGGTGGTCGCGGTCGGCCGCGCAGGCCGCGCGCGCATCCACGACGACGCCGGGACCGATGAGCTGCTCGACCGGGATCTCGTCCACGCTGCGCCGGCCCGCGCCGAAGTGCACCGGCGCGTCGAGGTGAGTCCCGCCGTGCTCGGCGGTCGAGAACGAGTTCGCCTCGTAGTGGAAGCCGCGCGCGGTCTGCCCCTTCGCGTCCACGCGCAGCCGGAAGCCCTCGGCGGTCGGCCAGTAGACCGTGTCCTCGTCGTAGGCGTGCGTCAGGTCCACCAGGCGCGTCTCGCCGGTGCCAGCCGGCGCGTGGCAGGCGAGGAGCGGCGTCAGGAGCAGGAACGCGGCGGGCCGGAGCATGGCGCCGATTCTGCCACACGGACCATGCCGTGCCGTCGGCCCGCCGGCCTCGTGAAGGCCGCGAGCGGGACGCCGCGCGGGCCCGCGGCCGAGCCCGGTCGTTGCGCTCCGGCAAGGGCCGCCTGGGTCCCCCGTGCTCAGGCGCCGCGCGCCGGGAGGCGCGTCACGCGGTGCGGCGAGGGCGGGCCATCGAGCCGGCCCTCGGCCTCGCAGCGGATGCCGTCGAGCAGGCTGCGAAACACGAAGGCGTGGAACGGCAGCACGGCGTACCAGTAGAGGAGCCCGCCCAGGCCGCGCGGGACGAAGCGCGCCGTCTGCGTCAGGCGCGTCGTGCGGGTCCGGGCGTCGAGGGTTCCGAGCTCGAAATCGAGCAGCGCCTCGCCCGGCAGCTTCATCTCGGCCCGCAGGGTCAGGCGGCGCGGCGCCTCGACGCGCGTGACGCGCAAGAAGTCGAGCGCGTCGCCGTAGACCACGCGCTCGGGGTCGCGCCGGCCACGGCGCAGGCCCGGGCCGCCGAAGCAGCGGTCCATCCAGCCGCGTACGCGCCACAGGAAGTGCGCTCCGTACCAGCCGTGCTCGCCGCCCAGCCGGCACACCGCGCGGAAGACGGCCTCGGGCGCGGCGCGTACCTCGACCTGCCAGGCGTCCACGAAGACCGAGCCGCCGGCCCAGTCCGGATCACCCGCCAGCGGACCGGCGTCGGTCCAGGCGGTCTCGACCGTTCCCGTGCGCAGGTTGGCCAGGCTCTCCTCGATCGCCAGGCGCACGGGCGTGAGCCGCATGGGCATGAGCTCGCGCGCGCGCCCGTCGCGGCACACGACCTCGTTGCGCAGCCCCTCGGCCAGCGGACGGGCGACGCGGCTCGAGATCGGCGTGACGAGATGGATCCACAGCGAGGAGAGGCGCGGCGTCAGCACCGGCACCGTGACGATCCAGCGCCGCCGGAGCCCGCGCACCGCGGCCATCACCTGCATCAGCTCGCGGTAGGACAGGACGTCGGGTCCGCCGATGTCGAGCGTCTGACCGGAGGTGCGCGGCTCCGCGAGGCAGGCGACGAGGTAGTGGAGCACGTCCCCCACCGCGATCGGCTGGCAGCGCGTCGCGACCCAGCGCGGCGTGACCATCACCGGCAGGCGCTCGACCAGGTAGCGCAGGATCTCGAAGGAGGCCGAGCCGGCCCCGATGATCATGGCCGCGCGCAGGACGGTGACCGGCACGCCGCCCGACGCCAGCACGGCCTCGACGTCGCGGCGCGAGGCGAGGTGCTCGCTCAGCCCCGCGCCGGTCTCGCCCAGGCCGCCGAGGTAGACGATGCGCTCGATGCCTTCGGCTGCCGCCGCGCGCGCGAAGGTCTCGGCCAGGGCCCGGTCACGCCGCGAGTACTCCGCCCCGGCCGCGAGCATCGAGTGGACGAGGTAGTAGGCCGCCCAGCAGCCCCGCAGCGCCGCGTGCACGCTGGCCTGGTCGCCCGCGTCGCCGGCGACGATCTCGACTCGCTCGTGCCCGGCCCACGGCCGCGCGCGCAGCTTGTCCGGCGAGCGCGCGAGGCAGCGCACGCGATGCCCCGCCTCCAGGAGGCGCGGCACCAGCCGCCCGCCGATGTAGCCCGAAGCGCCGGTGACGAGGATCGCCCCGGCGCGGCGGTCGGAGCTCTCCGCGAGGGTCATGCGCGTCCCGGAGCATAGCGCGCCGCCTCCTCCGGCCCCCCCGCCGGGCCCCGGTCGCGCCGGGAAGCCCCCTTACTCTTCCACGCAAAGTACTTGACAAAAAGGAAGCCCCGGAGCGAGGATCCCTGCGCATGCACCGGTCGCTGAGCCGCCTCGGACCCGCCTCGCTCGGCGCGCGCGCCGAGGCCGACCTGCGCTTCATCCGCGGCGCGATGGAGCGCTCGGGCAGCTTCACGGCCGTGCCGGGGCGCGGCGGGATGGCGATGGGCGTCGTGGCGCTGGCCGCGGCGGGCGCGACGCGCCTGGTCGAGGGGCCAGAGGCCTGGGTCGCGCTGTGGGTGGTGGCGGCGGCGGTCGCGATCGGGATCGGCGTGCTCGCGATGCGGCGCAAGGCCGCGCGCGAGGGCCTGGCGCTGCTGGCCGGGCCCGGGCGGCGCTTCCTCCTGTGCCTGTGCCCCTCGCTGGTCGTCGGCGCGCTCCTGACGGCGGCGCTGGCGCGCGCGGGGGCGGTCGAGCTCCTGCCGGGCGCGTGGCTCCTGTGCTACGGCGCGGGGGTCGTCGCGGCCGGGGCCCTCTCGCCCCCCATCGTCCCGGTGACGGGAGCGGCCTTCCTCGTCCTCGGCGCGACGGCGCTGATCGCGCCCCCGAGCTGGGGCGATGCCCTGCTGGCCGCCGGCTTCGGCGGCATCCACCTCGTGTCCGGTCTCGTCGTCGCGCGGCGCCATGGCGGCTGAACCGAAGCGTCGCAGGCAGCTCGCGCGGCTCGAGGGCAAGACCGAGGCGCTCGACCCCCTGATCCACGAGCGCGTGCGCCTCGGGATCGTCAGCGCCCTGGCGGTGGCGCCGGCGATGACCTTCGTCGAGCTCAAGGAGGCGCTCGGGCTGACGGACGGCAACCTCTCGGTGCACGCGCGGCGGCTCGAGGAGGCCGGCTACGTGAACTGCGAGAAGGGCTTCGACGGGCGCGTGCCGCGCACCGAGTACCGCCTGACGGCGAGGGGCCGCGGCGCCCTGACGCGCTACCTGGACCACATGGAGGCCCTGATCCGCGCCACGCGCGGCGGGCGCGGAGGCTGAACCCCAGCGAGCGAGAGGGACGAACCATGGCCGGCTACTTTGCGAAACAAAGCTCTCTGCACGTCGCCATCGTCCCCGACGGCAACGGTCGCTGGGCCACGGCGCGCGGGCTCCCGCGCACGGCCGGGCATCGCGCCGGGGCCGAGGCGGTGCGCCGCACGATCGAGGCCGCGCCGGGTCTCGGCATCCGCACGCTGACGATCCACGCGCTCTCCTGCGACAACTGGCAGCGCCCGGCCGCCGAGGTGCAGGCGATCCTCGCCTGCGTGGGCGAGTTCCTGGCGGCCGAGAGCGCGGCCGCGGCGCGGGCGGGCGTGCGCGTCAGCGTGCTCGGCCGCCGCGACCGCCTGCCGGCCGAGGTCCTGCGGGCGGTCGAGCGCGCGGAGCAGGTCACGGCGGCCGGCCGGCGCCTGCACCTGCGTCTCGCGCTCGACTACTCCGCGCGCGACGCCCTCGTCGCCGCGCTGGCCAGCGCCGTCGACAACCTGCCGCGGGGACTCCTGCCGACGCGCCTCGGCGTCGCGCGCGCGGTGGGCGAGGACGTGGATCTGCTCGTGCGCACGGGCGGCGAGCAGCGCCTGGGCGACTTCCTGCTGTGGGAGTGCGCCTACGCCGAGCTGCTCTTCCTGCCCACCCCCTGGCCCGAGTTCAGCCCCGAGCACCTGGCGGCCGCCGTGGTCGAGTTCCACCGCCGCGAGCGCCGCTTCGGGGGCCTCCCGGGGGCGCCGGCGAACGAGGCGCGGGCCTAGGCCACGGCGCGGCCTCCGGGGCGGTCGCCCGGCGTCGGGCCGAGGCCCCGCTCCAGGTCCGCCGCCCACCCTGGCCGATGAAGGTTGCATGGCCCCCCGGCTCGCGCTCGGAACGGCCCCGAAGAGGGAACAGGGCGAGGCGCCTCCGGAGCCGGACGCGCTGCGCGCGGTCTCCCTGCTCCGCATCCTGCGGCACGACAACGCGGCCTTCCTGATGGCGACCTTCGGGGCGGTGCTGTTCCTCATCGCCCTGGTCGTCTGGATCACCGGCCGGGCGCCGGCCGGGCGCGGACGCCCGCCGCGGGTGGTCTCGCCGCAGGAGGCGCGCGCGGAGCTGGCCTTCACGGGGATCCTGATGGTGAGCGGTGGCGCCCTGGCCAGCCTGCGCGCGCTGTGGCTGCGGCGTCTCTTCCGGGGCGGCGAGCCCGTGCAGGCGACCGTCACGCAGGTCGCGACCGTGAAGGGCTACAGCCGGCTGCGCTTCGCGTACCGGCACGGAGGCGTGCCGTGCACGCTGAAGCGCACGATCCGGCGCAGCCCCCGCGCCCAGGGGCTCACCCCGGGGGACACCTTCACGATCCTGGTCGATCCGTGGAACTCACGGCGGGTCGTGCTGGCCGAGCTGTACGAGCGCGGCTGAACCGCCCGCGGGTTCAGCGCAGGTCCGACGGCGAGAGCTCGACCCTCAGCTCGCCACTGCGCGGGATCGTCAGCTCGCGCACGACCTTCCAGCTCTCCGGGTCCATCGAGCGATCCGGCGCACGCAGCTCCGAGCGGCCGGCCGGGACCTCGATCGGCTCGCCGTCGATGACCGACACCGTCAGGACGAAGAGCTGCCCCGTGCCCTTCCAGTGGTGCACCACGGGCGGCGCGCCCTCGCCGTCCCAGGCGTCGAGGCCCGACAGCCGCAGCTTGCCCATGTGCAGCGCGCGCTCCCAGGGCCCGTCCCCGCCCACGAGCTCCACGTCCTCGAACAGGAGCTGCTCCTGGCGCTCGCTGCCGAGGCGCCGCAGCGTGAGTCGGTAGCGGCCGGGCGCGCGCACCTGGAGCTCGAAGCGGCCGTCGGTGTCGAGCGCGCTCCAGGCCCCGTCGTCGAAGTCCAGCACGCCGGCCGGGCCGAGCTTGGCCGTCCAGCCGAGCGCCGGGCGCTCGTCGACCATCAGACGCCCGGAGAAGAGGAAGGCGCCCTCCTCGACGTCGGAGACGTCGACGTAGGTCGTCTCGCCCTCGTGCACGGTGCAGTTCGCGGCCAGGTCGAAGGGCGCGATGCGCCCGCCGCGGCGGGTCGAGATGCTGCGCGTCGGCCCGAAGACCTCCTCGTCGCGCAGCTCGACGCGCCAGGGGCCCGGCAGCAGCTCCTCGAAGCGGAAGCGCCCGTCGCGGCCGACGCGCCGCGTGCGCGCGGCGCCGTCGCCGCGCGTGATGCCGACGATGGCGCCCTCCGGGTCGGCGCCGTCCGCGAGGACCACGCGCCCCTCGACCGCGCCCCCCTGTCCGAGGCGCAGCTCCACCGGCGGCCCGCCCAGGGTCGGGTCGAGCTCCAGCGGACCGAGCTCGGCCGGCGCACCGGTCCCCGGCTCGGCGCGCACGACGTAGCGGCCGGCGGCGCGCACGGTCAGCAGGAAACGTCCCTCGTCGTCCGTGCGCGCCTCGTCGTGGGCGTCGGGATGGAGGCGCAGGCGGTAGCCATCGGCCTCGACCTCCTCGTCGGGGTCGACCTCGGCGCGCAGCACGACGCGCACGCCGGCGGCGGGCTCGTCGCCGCGCAGGACGAGCCCGGCGAGGCCCGGCGAGGGCTCGAGCGTGCACTCCAGCGTCGCCCCGACGCGCTCGGGGGCGAGGGGCCCGAGCTGGAACAGGTGATGTCCGGAGGCGAGGACGCGCAGGTAGAAGGGCTGCTCGGGCAGCGCGACGCGCGCACGGCCCTGGGGGTGCTCGGCACGCGCGAGCCCGCCGAGGCGGGGGGCCTGCGCGGCGACGTGCTGCGCCGCGCGCTCCGCGCCGAGCTCGCGCGCGAGCTCCTCCAGGTCCTCGCCCCCCTCGGTGCCGCGCAGCTCGACCGCGAAGCTCTCCAGCGCGCCGCCGGAGCGGCTGCGCACGACCAGCTCGACCTCCCGCGCCTCCCGCAGCCGCAGCTCGAGCTCGCGCGCCCCGTTCGGGACGTCGGCCAGCGAGCCCGCGTTCCAGCGCCCGGCGGGATCGGTCGCGCGCAGCCACGAGCGGGCGTCGGCCGCCAGCAGGAACTCGAAGCGGCCCTCGCGATCGGCGCGCGTCTGGCCGCTGGTCACCGAGTTGCCGCCGCGCGTGGCGTGGCGGTAGGCGATCTCCGCGAAGGGCACCGGCGCCCCCGTCGGATCGAGCACGATCCCGCGCAGCCGGTTCTCGGGCGCGAGCGGGGCCAGCGCGATCTCGACGCCGCTCGACTCCTGGCCCGCGCGCACCTCGAAGGGCGGCGAGTAGCCGGCGATCCTGCCCGGTGCGTGGGCCCACAGGCGCGTCATGCCGGCGGCGACCCCGAGCAGCCGGAAGCGCCCCGCGGCATCGGTCTCGGCGCTCGGGATCCCCGCGGGCGCCGGGTGCAGGCGCCGGGCCTCGAGCTCCGGATAGCCGTGCTCGGCCGAGCCCAGCGTCACGCGGCAGCCGGGGAGGCCGAGGCCGCGCTCGTCCACGACGCGGCCCGCGACGGCCCCGCCCGGGACGAGCTCGATCTGCCCGAGGTGCGTCGTCTCCCCGCGCGTGCAGACGGCCGTGCGCTCCTCGCTGGCGTAGCCGAGGGCGGAGAGCTCGATGCGCACGAGCGCGCGCGGCTCGTCGAGCGCGAGCGAGCAGGTGGCCAGCCCGTCCGGCCCGGCCGAGAGCGCCTCGTGGCGCGCCTCGTCGTGGAGGACCACCAGGCGCGCGTCGCTCAGGCCGCGCCCGCGAGCGAGGAAGCGCGCATCGATCGTGGCGAGCTCCTCGGCCAGCGCGAGAGGCTGCTCCGGCGCGCGCTCGCCGGCCAGGGCGACACGCTCCGAGGTGGGTGCGGGCGCGGCCTCCACCGGCGAGGCGGGGACGGCCACGGGCACGGCCTCGAGCGGGCGGAACTGGACCTCCAGCGGCCGCTCGCGGCGCGCGAGGGAGAGGGACTCCGGCAGGAAGCCGCCCAGCGAGAGACCGAGGGCGAGGGCGAGCAGGCCCGCGGCGGCGACGGAGAGCTTGAGGACGTTCATGAGGACGACTCCGGGCAGGACCACCGCCGTGGCGGCGGCGGTGACACCGGCCGCGCCGTCCAGGCGCGCCAGCGGGGCGAAGGCCAGGCTCCAGGCGCGCCGGTCGCCGCCGTGGGCGCGGTCGAGGCGCTCGCGCAGGAGCTCGAGGGCGCGCATCAGGCGCCAGCGCACGGTCCCGCCCGGGAGGCGCAGCCGGGCCGCGATCTCGGCCGGCGCCAGGTCCTCGTAGAAGCGCAGCATCAGGACCGTGCGGAACGGCTCCTCGAGCGCGGCGAGCTCGCGCGAGAGGCGCTGCTCGGCCTCGAGGCGCTGGGCGAGCTCGTCGGGGGCCTCCAGCGGCGCCGGCGGCCGGGCCGCCTGCTCGCGCGCACCACGCCGGGCCGCGCCGCGGTGGTGGCGGCGCGCGAAGTTGCGCGCCACCTCGCGCAGCCAGGGCCGCAGGCGCGCGCTCGACGGCGGGTGGCTCAGGGCCGCGACCCAGGTCTCCTGGGCCAGGCCCTCGGCCGCCGCCTCGTCGCGCAGGAGCGCGCCCGCCAGGCCGCGGATCCAGCGCGCGTGCCGCAGGAGCTCGTCCGCCAGGGGATTGCCGTCCGCCGTGCTCATGACCGTCGCCCCGTGGATCCCATGCTCGCGCCCCCGTTGGCGGAAGGCGCTGGAATGTTTCCGGAAAGCCCGCCGGGGCCCGGGAGCCTCCCGGCACCCCTCGACGCCAGAATGAGCCCATGCTCTTCGGCGGAACCGAGCTGGCCCGGCGGATCGAGCGGGCCGAGCGCGACCTGATCGCGGAGGGCACGGCCGCCCTGGCGAGCGCGACGGGCGTGGAGGGTCTGGTGCTGCCGCTGGCCGGCGGCGTGGCCGCCTTCTCGGGCCCGGACTCACCCCTGACGAAGGTCGCCGGGCTGGGCTTCGACGGTGCGCCGGGCGACGCGGAGCTGGAGGCGGTGGAGCGGGAGCTCGGACGGCGCGGCGCGGCGGTGCAGGTCGAGCTCGCCACGCTGGCCGAGGGCGGCCTGGCCGAGCGCCTGACGGCGCGCGGCTACGCGCTGATCGGCTTCGAGAACGTCCTGGTGCGGCCGCTCGAGCGCCTCCCGGAGGAGCACCCGGGCGTCGCCGTCGCTGCGAGCCGGCCCGAGGAGCTCGAGACCTGGCTCGACGTCCTGGTCGAGGCCTTCGCGGCGCCCGACGCCCAGGGCCTGGCGACGCACGAGTCCTTCCCGCGCGAGGCGACCCGGCGCATCTTGCGCGGGATGACGAGCGCGCCCGGCTTCGTGCGCTACCTCGCGCGCCGCGCGGACGAGCCGGCGGGCGGCGCGAGCCTGCGCCTCGCGCAGGGCCTGGCGCAGCTGTGCGGGGCCGGGACGCTGCCACGGCACCGCCGCCGCGGCGTGCAGGGCGCCCTGCTCGCGCGCTGCCTCGCCGACGCCGCCCGCGCCGGTTGCGACCTGGCGGTCGTCACCACCCTGCCGGGCTCGAAGTCGCACGAGAACGTGCAGCGCGCGGGCTTCGAGCTCGTCTACGCGCGCGCGATCCTGCGCCGCGCGGCCCCCTGAGCGACGACCTCCAGGAGTCGTCGCGCTCCGCAAGACCGCCCAGGGATCGAACGCGCCTCGCCTGGGTTGCCGGCGCAACCCGCGCGGAGCGGTTCCTTGAGCCCGTGTCCGGCGGCGCTCACTCGACGCGCACGCCGTCCAGCGCGGCGAGCACCCTGCCCCCCGCGTCCTGGACCGCCAGACGGTACTCGCCCGGGACGAGCAGGAAGTGCGCCGGCTCCGTCCCGGGCTCGAGCACGAACTGGTCGGCCGGGATCGCGCGCGGGCTCTCGCCGGCGTGGAAGGCCTGCAGGAGCACGCGCTCGTCGCCGGGGAGCTCCTGCGCGAGCGCGGACGGCACCGCCACGGCCCGGCGGCCGCGCGCGAGCCAGTCCGGCCGGCCGTGGACGGGCCGCGTGCGCGGGTGGAAGACCTGCAGGTCGACCTTGCCCGCGTAGGACCCGACGACCACCCACGCGCCGTCCGGCCGGCGCAGGAGCTTCGGGCCGTCGAGGAGGCCGCGCTCCTCCGCGCGGCGCCAGTGCGGGTCCTCGTGGACCGGCTCCGAGCGCGGGAGCGCGACGGTCTGGTCGATCGTCAGCGGGTCGAGGCCCGTGAGCTTGGCCAGGCGCGCCGCCATCCAGGCCACCTCGCCCGGGCCGCCCGGGTCGCGCCAGTCCTCGGTCGCGTGGGAGTAGCCGACGTGCACGAGGAGGCGCGCCTCCGGATCGACCTGGAAGACGCGCTCGAGCAGGTTCTGCGCCTGGGCCGTCTCGCGCGTGTTGATGCGCGTGCGCGCGTCGGCGCCGGGCAGGGCCGTGGGGTGCCACTCGTAGGCGACCGGGCGGTAGCCGAGCGCGAGCACGCCGCGCACGAGCTCGCCGAAGACCGGCTCGGCCGTGTAGTAGCCCGTGTCGGGCTCGGGCCAGCCGCGCGCCTCGGTCGCGGCCACGTCCTGGAAGGTCTCGGCCGCGAAGGTGTCGAAGCCCTCGGCCCGCAGGGCACGCGCCAGCTCCAGCGCGAAGGCGCGGTGCCGCGGCATGTGGTGCGACTCGTTCAGGATCACGATCCGCCGGCCCCGCGCGGCCTCGACCAGGGCCGGGATCGCGTCGAGTGCCACGGCGTCGTCCACGGGCGAGGAGCCGAGGGCAACGGCGGGCGGAGGCGCGCCCATCGAGTCGAAGGTCTCGAGGGTCTCGCGCTCGAGCCCCACGTAGGATTGCACCAGGCCGAAGAGGTCGAGCAGGAGCTCGTCCTCGCCCGCGAGCATGCGGTGCTCCGCCTCGTCGAGGGCAGCCAGGTAGCGCCCGGCCCGCACGTGGGCGTCGATGGCGGCGCCGGGGTAGGCGGGCGGAGGCGGCGGCGGAGCCTGGAGGGCGAGGAGGAGGATCGAGGGCAGCATGGCTGGGCCAAGGGACGGCGCTCCGTCCCGGATCGACGGCGGCAAGGGCGAAAAACCGGTCCGGGGCGCGCCTGGCGCGCGAGCGCGAGACCGTTGACTCCGGCCCCGGTGGGCCTTGGAGTGTGGCGAGCCTCCCTGGACCTCGCAGGAATCCTCCCATGATGCTCCGTCGCTCGCTCCCCGTCCTCGTGCTCCTCGTCGCGCCGCTGGCCAGCGCCTGCATCGGCTCGGGCCACTCGGTCAACGCCTACTACGGCGCGCGCTCGCTCGACAGCGACGACTTCGATGACCTGGACGACCAGGACGTCTACGGGCTCGACGCCGTGCTCAAGCTCGACCTGCCCTTCCTGGCGGTCGAGGGCGGCTGGCAGCGGGCCGAGTCGGACGACTCCTCCGCGGGCGGGCTGATCGATCCGGAGCTGACGATCGACGAGTACTTCGTCGGTCTGCGCCTCGTGCCCTGGGACATCCTGATCGCGCCCTACGCCTCGCTCGGCGCGACCTACTTCGACGCCGACCTCGACGCGACCGGGGCCGGGGACAGCGACGAGACCGTGGCCTTCTACGCGCGCCTCGGCGCCGCGCTGACCTTCGGCATCATCCGCTTCGGCCTGGACGGGCGCGCGACCTTCGGCTCCGACGTCGAGTTCAACGGCTCGGACACCGAGGTCGACAACTACCAGGTCACCGCCTTCGTCGGGGTCGGCTTCTAGCCGAGCACAGATCGGCCACGGATCTCGCCGTCCGCGTGACCCTCCCGCTCCGCATCCTCGGCCTCGCCGGCAGCCTCCGGAAGGCCTCCTACAACCGCGCCCTGATCCGGGCCGCGGCCGAGCTCGCCCCGCCGGACGCGCGCGTCGAGGGTTTCGAGCTCGACGGCATCCCGCCCTTCAACGAGGACCTCGAGCAGACGCCGCCGGCCGCCGTGCTCGAGCTCAAGCGCCGCATCCGCGCCGCCGACGCGCTCCTGATCGCCACCCCCGAGTACAACTACTCGATCCCGGGCGTGCTCAAGAACGCCATCGACTGGGCCTCGCGCCCCTACGGCGACAGCGCCTGGGCCGGCAAGCCGGCCGCGCTCCTGGGGGCCACGCCGGGCACGCTCGGCACGGCACGCGCGCAGTACCACCTGCGCCAGGTCTGCGTGTTCCTCGACGTGCACGTGCTCAACCGGCCGGAGGTCCTGATCGCGCAGGCCCACGAGCGCTTCGACGCCCAGGGCCGCCTGACGGACGAGCCGACGCGCGAGCGCGTGCGCAAGCTCCTGCAGGCCCTCTGCGCCTGGACGCGGCGCCTGCAACCGAGCCCCTGAGCCCGGACCACCAGGCTCCCGCCTGACTCTTCTTCCCCTCCTTCCTCCCCTCCTCCTTCCGGCTCCGCGCCCTCCGCGTCTTCCCTCCGCGTCTCCGCGCTCCTCCGACCCCGATTCCGATTCCGATTCCAGGAGGAAGAGGAACGCGAAGAGCCCGAGGGGGCGGAGCACCGCCGAGGCCAGGAACCTGGCGGTCCCAGGGGTCAGAGCGGCAGCGTCTTCCCGATGCCACGCTCGCGTGCGCGGCGGTAGACGAGGATGGCGGTGGCCATGTCGTCGAGCGCGATGCCGAGGTTGATCGCCAGCGTGCGCTCGTCCGCGCTCCGGCGGCCGGGCTTCTTGCCGCACACGATCTCCGCCAGCTCGGCGTCCGCCGGGGGCGTCTCGCGGAAGTAGCCGACCGAGCGGTAGTACTCCATCTGCGCCAGGTCGTCGGTCACGAGCCGATCCATCTCGCGCAGGGCCGCGCCCTGGAAGTAGGAGTCGAAGTCGACCGCGCTGGCGAAGGCGCCGGGGGCGAGCCAGCCGGGGCCGATGGCGGGCGTCGGGTGCTTCAGGATCGGCCCGCTGGTCACGACGAGGTCGAGGCCCTCGACCGCCGCGCGCGGCGAGTCCACCACGCTCACGTCGAGGTCGAGCACGGCGCCCATCTCCTCGGCGAAGCGCTCAGCCGCCTCGCGCCGCACGTCGTAGGCGCGCACGTGCTCGAGCGCGAAGACGCCGTCCAGCGCCAGCAGGTTGCTGCGGCCCTGCACGCCGCAGGCGAGGATGCCGACGCTCGCGCTCTCCGGACGCGCCAGGTGCTTCGCGGCCACGGCCGTGGCCGCGCCCGTGCGCATGGCGGTGATCCAGGTGCAGTCCATGACCACCAGCGGGAAGCCCGTCTCGGGGTCGTTGAGCACCAGCAGCCCGCTGATGTAGGGCAGCCCGCGGCGCACGTTCTCCGGGAACCCCGCGACCCACTTCATCCCCGCCGCCCCGCTCCTCGGCAGGTACGCCGGCATCGCGTGCAGGAACGCATCCGGCCGCGGATGGATCCCGGGCTTGGGCGGCATCTCGGTGCGCCCCTCGCCCTTCTCGCGGAACATCTCCTCGAGCGCGGCGACGATCGCGGACATCGGGAGGTCCACGCGCTCGATGTCGGCGCGCGAGAGGTAGAGCAGCTCCATCCCGTGAGCGTAGCCCGGGGGAGGGATCCCGTCCTCCTCGCCACCTGCCGGGGACACCGCGGAGCCCTGCGCGCTCCCGAGCGCCTCACTTCCCCGTCTCGAACCTCAGCCGCTGCCCCCGGAGCCCCCCGGCGGGCACGTCCACGACGATCGGCAGGCTCCGGCACTCCGGCCCCTGCAGGAGCAGCTCGTAGCGGCCCGGGCCGTCCAGCTGGAGCTCCACGCGCGGATCGGAGAGGTCGATGGGGCCCGACCTCTGCACCGTGCTCGCTCCCGCGTCGAGCGGACGCGCGCTGAGCAGCACCACGGGCTCCTCCGCCAGCTCCGGTGAGAGGTCGAGCGTCACGCTCAGCGCGACGAGCGGCCGGAAGCGCAGCTCCAGCGGGTCGCCGGAGAGGACGCTGACCGACCCGCGCGCCTCGCGCTCGCCCGCGCGCGCGGTCCAGGCGAAGGTCCCGCAGCCGGGGAGGACGACGCGCGCCGTGCCGCTCGCGTCGGTGCGGACGGTGACCGCTCCGCCCGCATACACGCTCGAGGTCGGCGTGAGCACCAGCTCGACGCCACCCAGCGGTCCCTCCGGGCCGACCAGCCGCACGTCCACCGCCAGCGGGTCGAAGGCGAGCTCGAGCACGCGCCGCTCGCCCGGCTGGAGCTCGAGCTCGGCCCGCAGCACGGTCCGGCCGCGCAGGACGTCCTCGACCTTCAGGCGCGCCCGCCCGGGCGCGACGGGGCCGAAGTCGAAGGCGCCACGCGCGTCGCTCGTCCGGGCGACCTCGCGGTCGTCCTCTCCGTCGAGCTCGAGCTCGAGGCCGGCCCAGGCGCGGCCGGCGCGCACGACCCGACCGCTCAGGTGGGCCGCGGCGCCCGGCGCGGCCGGGGCGAGCTCGAGCTCGAGCTGCGTCACGCTGCCCGCCGCGAGGGTGACGACGCCCTGGTGCAGGCGCTTCTCGAGGATGCCCTTGTCGAGGTCGAAGTGCTCGCCGAGCCGCCCGCCCAGCAGGCTCACGAGGGGATCGCCGGCGAGGAAGCGCTCGCCGACCATGACGCGGTAGGGGCCGGCCGTCAGGCCGCTCAGGCGGAAGCGTCCGTCGGCGCCGGTCAGGGCGAGCAGCGGGAGGTTGCCGGCCTCGCACAGCGCCTCCTCGAGGGGGCGCAGGGCCACGAGGAACGGCCGCCCCGGCGACTCCCCCTCCATGAGCAAGCGTCCCGCGAGCACGGCCGGCCGCGCCAGGCGAAGGGTGACCTCCCCGACGTCCTCGGCGGCGAGGCGTGCGCCGGCCCGCGCGTAGCCGTCGAGCTCGACCTGGAGCTGGAGCTCGTCGCGCTCCGCCACCACCACGCGGTCGAGGCGCGCGCGGCCCTCGTCGTCCGTGGACGCCGTGGCGATCGAGAGGAAGCGCCCCTGGCGGCCGACGCGAACCCGCAGCGTGGCCCCGGAGAGCGGCGCGCCGCTCTCGTCGTCGACGACGCGCACCGCGAGCCCGCCGCCCGGCGCGAGCACGAGCCGCACCGTCTCCGCGCCTCCGCCGGCGACGACCTCCGACACGAGCACGGCACGGCCCGGGGCGCGCGCGAACAGGCGATGACGGCCTTGCGGCACACCGACGAGGGCGTAGGTCGTCGCGTCGAGCGCCCGCAGGGCGCGCGCCTCGAGCGGCGCGAGGAAGGCGGTCTCCTCGCGTCGCCCGAGCGCGTCCAGCGCCTGCGTGGCGACGGAGAGCCCCGGCACCGCGTTCCCCGCCTCGTCACGGACGTCGAGGACGAGCTCGTGCGGCGGAGCGAGGCGCACCTCGTGCGGGCCCGCACCCTCGAACGGCCCCGCCACCTGCCACGCACTCTCGTCGCCTCGCACCGCGACCACGAACGGACCGCCGCCGAGGCCAGCGCAGCGGTGCAGGCCGTTCCCCTCTGCCGACGCGGGCGAGACGCACACGGCGAGGGCGCCGCGCCGCTCGAGCGTGCCCGCCAGGACCTGCACGCCTGCGAGCGCCGCTCCGTCCGGAGCGAGCACGCGCACGGTGGCGCTGCGGCCCGCGCGCAGGACGAGCGCGCCCAGATCGCGCTCGATCCCCGCCGCGGCGACGAGCTCGCCCCGCACGGCCGGCTCGAAGCGCGGATCGTCGGCGACGAGCGTGGCCTCGACGCCCGCCGGTGCCGCGAGGACGAAGCGCCCGTCCGCGTCCGTCGTCGCGCTCGGGATCGGGAGGCGCGCGGCGAGCGCGTGCACCCAGGCCGGCAGCGCGAGCGCCGCCGGTGGCCCGCGTCGATCGCCGCCCGCGACGAGCACGCTCTCCGGCCGCCAGCGGTGCAGCCCGAGCTCCAGCACCGCCTCCGGCAACGGCGCGACGCGCACGCGCGCCCCGGCGACGGGCTGGCCCGCCTCGTCGACGACGCGGCCGGCGAGCGCACCGGCCTGGGCCAGCACGACGTCGCCGAGGTCCGTGCCCTCCTCCAGCGCCATGGACTGCTCCAGGATCCGCAGGCTCGCGCGCGGACCTCCCGGGTCGAGCGCGAGCGCGTGGAGCGCGCGCCTTTGCGCGCCGGCCAGCGTGAAGCGCCCCTCCGCATCGGTGCGGGCACGCGTGAACGCCGGCGCCGCCGTGGGCGAGGCTCCGGCCAGCGCCGCCGCCACGTCCACCGCCAGGAGCTCGGCCGGTAGCGCGCAGAGCTCGACGAGCGTGTCCGGCAGCGGCGTGCCGTCCGCCTCCACCAGCCGGCCGGTGATCCCGCCGACGGCGGGCGCCAGGCCGTGCGGCGCCGTGGGAACGGACCCGGTCGGGCGCTGGGGCTGCTCGCGTCGTGGTGCGGGGTCCGCTGCGCGCGACTCGTCCGCCGGCGCCGGCGCCGCCAGCACGACGTCGACCGGCCGGGCCGCGGGCGGGTCCTCGCGCCCGTCCGGCGCGCGCCGCAGCCACAGCCCCCCACCGACGACGAGCACGACCAGCCCCGCCAGCGCGACCTTCTTCAGCACGACGCCTCCCGTGATCCCGGTGCCGACCAGCGGTCCGGCGCCGAGCGGACCACCCGCTGCGGCCGCCCGGGCCATGAGCTGCGCGCGGACGTCGGCGAGGGCGCGCGGCGAGATCGTCGCCAGCGCGCCGGCCGCGGCGAAGCCCGCCGGCAGCGCGCGCCGCAGGTGCGCGAGCCCGCGGTGGAGCTGCACGCGCACGGCGCCGCTCGAGCGTCCGAGCTCGCGCGCGATCTCGGCCGGGGTGCGCTGGGCGCCGAGGTGCAGCGCGAGCACCTCGCGGTAGCGCGGCGGGACGTCGGCCAGCGCCCCCTCGACGGCCCGGAACAGCTCGCGCGCCTCGGCCGCGCGCTCCGGGTCCTCGCCGCTGCGCTCGCTCAGGCGCGCCGGGTCGAGCTCACGCGCCTCGCGGCGACGCGCGAGGCGCGCCTCGCGCACGAGGATCCCGACCAGCCAGGGCATCAGGCGGCGCGCGGGGTCCCAGCTCGCCGCCGACTCCATCGCCGCGAGGAAGGTCGCCTGCAGCAGGTCGTGGGCCGAGGCGCGCGAGGGCGCGAGGCGCGCCGCCAGGGCCGCCAGCTCGGGCGCGACGCGGTCGAACACCACGCCGAGGGCCGCGGCGTCGCCGCGCGTCCGGTAGCGCTCGAACAGGCGCTCGACGTGCCCGGGCAGGAGCTCGCTCAGCATGGCCGTTCCTCTACGTGGAAGCCGCCAGCGTTACACGGATTCGCGCCGGCCGCACGGACCTCGGGCGCGCCGGGGTCGGGGTAGACTGCGGCGGGCCCGTGCCCGCGCCGCCGCCATGGAGCTCCGACCCCTCGCCGCGCTGCTCGCCGCGCTGACCGTCGCCGAGGGGCCCGCGGCCCAGGGCAAGACGCCTGCGCCGACCTTCAGCGAGCACGTCGCGCCGATCCTGCACCGGCGCTGCCTGCCCTGCCACCGGAGCGGCGAGGCGGCACCCTTCGCGCTGGTCGAGCACGCCGAGGTCGCCAAGCGCGCCCGGCAGATCCTGACCGTCACGCGCAGCCGCTACATGCCGCCCTGGCTGCCGAGCCCGGGGCACGGCGAGTTCGTGGGCGAGCGGCGCCTGACCGACGAGGAGCTCGACACGCTGGCGCGCTGGGTCGAGGCGGGCACGCCGGAGGGCGACCCGGCGCGGCTCCCGCCGCTGCCACCGGTCGCGGAGGGCTGGCAGCTCGGCCCGCCGGACCTGGTCGTGACCATGGCGGAGCCCTTCACCGTCCCGGCCGAGGGCCTGGACGTGTGGCGCACCTTCGTGCTCCCGATCCCGGCCGAGCGCACGCGCTTCGTCGAGGCGGTCGAGCTGCGCCCCGGCAACAAGCGCGTCGTGCACCACGCGGTGATGAAGGTCGACCGCACGGCCTCCTCGCGCGAGCTCGACGCCGCCGACGCCGCGCCCGGCTTCGAGGGCATGGACATGGGGCAGTCGGAATCGCCCGGCGGCCAGTTCCTGGGCTGGACGCCGGGCAAGGTCCCGCAGCGCTCGCCCGCGGGCCTCGCCTGGACGCTCGAGCCCGGCACGGACCTCGTCCTGCAGCTCCACATGGTGCCGAGCGGCAAGCCCGAGCCCGTGCAGGTGGCGGTCGCCTTCCACTTCACCGAGCAGCCGCCGACGCGCAAGCAGACGGTGCTGCGCCTGCGCCAGGACGAGCTCGACATCCCCGCGGGCGCGAGCGACTACCTCGTCGAGGACGCGCTCGTCCTGCCGGCGCCGATCGTGGTGACGATGATCTACCCGCACGCGCACTACCTCGGGAAGCGCCTGGAGGCCTTCGCCGAGCTGCCGGACGGCGGGCGCACGGACCTGATCCTGATCGAGGACTGGGACTTCAACTGGCAGGACGAGTACCGCTACGCGACGCCCGTGCGGCTCCCGGCGGGCGCGCGCCTGCGCATGCGCTACACCTTCGACAACTCGGCCGCGAACCCGCGCAACCCGCGCGTCCCGCCGCAGCCGGTGCGCTTCGGCAACCGCTCGCTGGACGAGATGGCCACGCTGACGTTGCAGGTCCTGACCGAGAGCGGCGCGGCACGCCGGGCGCTGATGGAGGCGGTGTGCCGCCAGCGCGTCGAGCAGTACCCCGGCGCCTGGACCGCGCGCCTGAACCTGGGCGCGATCCTGGCCGAGCAAGGCCAGTTCGAGGAGGCGGCGACGCACCTGCGCGCGGGCCTCGCGCTCGCGCCGGAGGCGGTCGACCTGCACATGAACCTGGGCGGCGTGCTGGCCAGCCTGGGACGGCTCGACGAGGCGCAGCGGAGCTTCGAGGAGGCCCTGCGCCTCTCCCCGCGCAACCCCGGCGTGCACTCGGGCCTGGCGCAGCTCGAGGGCCTGCGCGGACGCTGGGAGGCGGCGCTGGAGCACTACCGCATCGTGCTCGCCTCGAGCCCGCACGACGCGCAGGCCCAGCGCGGCCTCGGCTCGGTGCTCCTGCGTCTCCAGCGCCCGGCCGAGGCGGCCGCGGCCCTCGAGCGCGCCCTGGAGCTCGGCCCGACGCCCGAGACGCACGCCGAGCTGGCGCGCGCCTACGCCGCCCTCGGGCGCGAGGCGGAGGCCGCGGAGCAGCGCGAGGAAGCGCGCCGCCTCGCGCCGCCGCGGCGCTGAGGCTGGCCGGATCAGCGGCCGCGCGCGGCCAGGTCGGCGTCCTCGAGGCTCGCCGCGATCCGCGCGAGCGCCGCGGGGTCGGGTCCGCGCCAGGCCAGGGCCTCGAGGTCCTCGACCAGCGGCACATCGGTGCGCAGGGTGGCGAGGGTGCGGTAGAGGAGCGCGTCGTCGCGGCGGGCCGCCAGGGTCGCCGCCAGGCGCGCGGCGCCGCGCACGCCGGTCGGCCAGGCACCTGGATCGGCAGGGATGGCCTCGAGGTGCCCGAAGGCGCCCAGGAGGGCCCCGGCCGAGCGCTCCCCGAAGCCCGCGAGCCCCGGGATCCCGTCGGCCTCGTCGCCCACCAGGGCGAGGAAATCTGGGATCGAGGCCGGGGCGACGCCGAAGCGCTCGCGCACAGCCGGCTCGTCGAGCAGGCGCTCCTTCCAGACCGTCACGACGCGCTTCCCGCGCACGCACTGGGCGAGGTCCTTGTCCGGCGAGAGGATGCGCACCTGCTCCACGCGCGGATCCGCCGCCAGGCGCGCGGCGCCCGAGGCGAGCGCGTCGTCAGCCTCGAACTCGATCATCGGCCAGACGACGAAGCCCAGGGCGCGCGTGACCTCCTCGGCGGGCTCGAACTGGGCCAGGAGGCGCGGGTCGAGGCCCGCGCCGGTCTTGTACCCCGGGAAGAGCGCGTTGCGGAACGACTCGATCACGTGGTCGAAGGCGACCCCGGCGTGCGTGAGCGCCTCCACCCGCGCGTGCTTCAGGAGCTGGCGGGCCAGCGCGCGCACGGCCCCGACCTCGCGCCCGTCGCTGGTGCGCGCCGGCGGGGCGCCGAACCAGGCGCGGAAGAGCTCATAAGTGCCGTCGATCAGGTGGATGCGCATGGAGGCCTGGAGTGTAGAAACGATCCAGGGAATGGAATTCCGGCCTCGATCCGGGATTGGTAGTGCCCCGGGTGGGGCCAGGAGGCCGCCCGGAGGGGCCTGGCACCGCGTTCGCCTCTACTGGCTCCCACTCGGGCTCTCCCCCCCTCGGGCCACCCCCCGGACCCGGGCTCCCCCCCCATCGGATCGACCACCGTGAGTTCTCGCCTCCCTCTCCTCCTCCTCGCCCTCGTCTCACTCCCCTCGCTCGCCTTCGGCGACCTCCTCACCGGTCGGATCATCGCCCCGAACGGCACGGGCGTGGCCGGGGTCAACATCAACGCCTTCCGCTCGGACAACGGCAACGAGGAGGACAACCTCTTCAACGACGGCACCGACGCGAGCGGGAACTTCTCGACCACGATCCCGGCCGGCGTGTGGGACCTCCACTTCCTGCCCCCTGGTCCGCCGGCGACCACCCACGTCCCGCTGGTGCTGCGCAACGTGGTCGTCTCGGGGACGCGCGCCCTGGGCACCCTGCAGCTCCAGGCCGGCGTGTCCCTGGGAGGGCGGCTCGTCTCCCAGGGCGGCCTGCCGATCGGCAACGTCTCCATCGACGTCTTCGAGGTCGCCACGGGCTTCCAGATCCCGCAGATGCAGGTGAGCAGCAACGCCTTCGGCAACTTCGCCCTGGCCGTGCCGCAGGTGGCGGTCGAGCTGCGCATCGTGCCCTCGCGCACCGCGATCCCGCTGTACTTCTCGCGCCGCATGACGGTCACGCCGGCCGGCAACACCAGCCTCGGCGACATCGTCCTGCAGGACGGCTTCCAGGTCTCCGGCACGGTCGTGCGCACCGTCGGCGGCACGGGCGTCGCGGGCCTGGACCTCGACTTCATCGATGTGGCCACGGGGATCGAGCTGTGGACCCCGAACGACAGCACGAACTCGCTCGGCGCCTTCTCCACGGTCGTGCCGGCCGGCACGCTCGACATCGAGCTGTGCCCGAGCCTGGCCTCGCGCCTGGTCGCGAAGGGCCTGCGCCAGACCGTCTCGGCGACCACGAACCTGGGCACGATCACGCTCGACCCGGGCGTCCTGCTGAGCGGCACCGTGCGCAACTTCGCCGGCGTGGCCGTGCTGAACGCCGACATCGACGTGAGCGCCAGCGGCATCGGCAAGGTGCTGACCTGCAACGACAACTCGAGCGCGACCGGCGCCTACGCCGTGGTCGTGCCCGCGGGCACGCTGCGCGTGACCTTCAACCCGCCCAGCTACGACGTCGGCCTGGGCCGCGATCTCGAGAAGAACCTCGTCGTGGGCGCGGACACGGTCCTCGATGGCGTCCTGCCGGCCTGCGATCCGGCCACCAACTACGGCAACGGCCTGGCCGGCACGGGCGGCCTCGTCCCGCGCCTGCGCATGAGCCCGGGCGTCCCCTCGCTCGGGAACAAGGACATCGGCTTCCGGCTGCGCAACGCGCGCGGCGGCTCGACCGGCTTCCTGATCGTGGGCTTCGCGCCGGCCTCGAACCCGGTCCTGGGCGGGACCGTGCTGGTTTCGCCGCAGAACGCCTTCATCGTGCCGATCGCCCTGGGCGGTGCGTCCGGCGTCGCCGGCGAGGGCACGCTGGACATCCCGCCGCAGTTCAGCCCCGCCCTGATCGGGATCGACTTCTTCGCCCAGTTCTTCGTGCACGACCCCCTGGCCGCGCAGGGCTGGTCCTTCAGCAACGGGGTCACCTTCCGCGTCTGTCGCTGATCGCTCCGACCCCGAGGCTCGTCCGCGGCCCGCTCCGGCGGGCCGCGTCGTTTCCGGGCGCCGCTCCGGCGGAGAGGCGTATCCTGCGGACATGTGCGCGCCCCTCGCCACCCCGCTCGCTTCGCTCCTCCTGATCCTCGGCAGCGCGCCCGCGCCTCCCGCGGCCGGCGGCGACGACCCGCTGGTTGCCTGGTACGACGGCCAGGCCGAGGTCAACGGCTACCGCTGGCGCGGCACGCGCTACGGCGAGCTCCGCACGGGCGAGGCCGTGGCGATCTTCGTGACCGAGACCCTCGGAGCGAAGGAGCACGTCAAGGTGGACCGACCCGAGTCCCACCGGGGCGACACGCTGACCGTGCTCAAGCTCAACCTCGTGCGCGACTTCCAGACCGGGCTCTACGACTACGACACGATGTGCTCGGTGTTCCTCGACGTGCGCGACCTGCGCGCGCTCAAGCAGACCTTCTCGAGCGGCGAGTGGTGCGGGCACGTGTTCGACGAGATCGACGTGCGCGGACGCGAGCTGCGCCACGTCGTGCGCAGCTACTTCCAGGGCGAGAGCGTGGACACGGCCCTGCCGATGCGGCCCGGCGGGCTGGTGGGCGACGACCTGCTCGTCTGGCTGCGCGGGCTGCGCGGGCACGTCCTGGCGCCGGGCGAGGCGCGGCGCGTCCCCTACCTGACGGATCCCTTCGAGCGGCGCCTGCGGCACCTCGAGACGCGCTGGGGCGAGCTCGCGCTGACGCGCGCGGCGGAGGTGGAGACCGTGCAGGTGCCGGCCGGGAGCTTCGCGGCCGTCGTCTACCGCCTGGAGGCTTCCGACGGCCGGCGCGGGCTGGTGCGCATCGAGGAAGCCCTGCCCCACCGGCTGCTCTCCTGGTCCTGGGAGCGCGACGGCGAGGTGCTCGACGCGGGCGAGCTGACCGGCAGCCGGCGCATGAAGTACTGGGAGCTGCACGCCGAGGGCCAGGAGTCGCTGCGCAAGGACCTCGGGCTGGATGGCTGAGCTCCCGCGGCTCGGCTCGCTGCTCGTCGCGCTGGCCCTGGCGCTGCTCGCCGCCTGCCGGACACCCGGGCTCCCCGCGCCGCGCGGCCCCTACGTGCTCGTGCTGGGCACGGCCCAGGACGGCGGCCTGCCGCACGTCGGCTGCGCGGGTGCGGAGTGCGCGGCGGCGCGGCGCGACCCGTCCCGGGCGCGGCTCGTGTCCGCGCTGCTGCTGTGCGATCCGCGCGACGGCCGGCGCTGGCTGTTCGACTGCACGCCGGACGTCGGCGCGCAGCTCGCCCGCGCCGCCGGGCACCCGCCGACGCGGCCGGCCGGCGGCCCGCGCCCGCCGCTCTTCGAGGGCCTGTTCCTGACGCACGCCCACATGGGGCACTACAGCGGCCTGCTGCAGCTCGGGCGCGAGGCCTACGCCGTGCGCGAGGTGCCGACCTGGGTCACGCCGCGCTTCGCGGGCTTCCTGCGCACGAACGGGCCGTGGAGCCTGCTGGTCGAGGAGCGGCGCCTCGTGCTCGAGGAGCTCGCGCTGGAGGGCTTCGCGCCGGGTGCGCCCGTCGCGCTCGCGCCGGACCTGGCCGTCGTCGCCTTCCGCGTACCGCACCGCGACGAGTTCTCGGACACCGTCGGCTTCGAGCTGCACGGACCACGGCGCACGCTCGCCTACCTGCCCGACATCGACAAGTGGGAGGCCTGGGACGCCGTGGCCGGAGCGGGACGGCTCGAGGCCCTGCTGGCGCGCTGCGACGTGGCCCTGCTCGACGGCAGCTTCTTCGCCGACGGCGAGATCCCGGGCCGCAGCATGGCCGAGATCCCGCACCCCTTCGTGGTCGAGTCGCTGGAACGGCTGGCGCGGCTGCCGGCCGGGGAGCGCGCCAAGGTGCGCTTCACGCACCTCAACCACACGAACCCAGCGGCCGACCCGGCCAGCGCGGCGCGGCGGCGCATCGAGGCCGCGGGGATGCGCGTGCTCGCGGAGGGCGAGCGGATCGAGCTGTAGGCCGCCGGGGCGCCAGCAGCGCGCTCTGCGCCGCCCTTGCCGAGGGTCAGGTGCCCAGGGTCCGCTCGAGGGCCGCCAGGAGCGGGCGCACCGAGAGCGTCGCGGGCTTCATCGACCAGCGCTGCCGCGGCTCGTTGCCGAGCACGAGCACGCCGGCGTGCTGGTTGCGGTCGGCGTCGAGCTCCGGATCGAGGTCGTAGACCCCCAGGCGATAGCGCAGGGCCGTGATGTCGGCCAGGTCGCCGGTCAGGAAGGTCCAGCCCGGCCGCGCGCCGATGTCGCGCGCGTGCTCGGCCAGGACCGCGGGCGTGTCGTGGGCCGGGTCGAGCGTGATCGAGAGGAACGAGACCTCCGGCCCCAGGCGCTCGCCCAGCGCCGCCTGCAGCTCGCGCATGCGCCCGGTCGAGACCGGGCAGATGCCCTGGCAGTCGGTGAAGAAGAACTGCACCACGACCACGCGGCCGCGCACGAGGTCGCTGTAGAAGCGCACCGGGCGTCCCTCGTGCGTGACCAGCGCGACGTCGGGGATGGGCACGAACGAGGAAGGCGGGGCCGCCTCGGGCAGCCCCTCCGCGCCGGCCGCCGCGCGCGCGGCCGGCTCCCCGCTCGGCGCCTGGCAGCCCAGCGTCAGGACGGCGAGCACGAGCGCGGCGACCGGGCGCACGATCCTCAGACCACGTCGAAGCGCGCCATCATGAAGGCGTCCTCGTGCTCCAGCGTGTGGCAGTGGAACACGAAGGGGCCGGTGAAGTCGCGGAACTTGAAGAAGACCTCGACCTCGCTGTTCGGGCCGAGCGAGATCACGTCGCGCTTGGCGAGGCCGTCGCGCTCCTCGGGCAGGTTCGCCACGCGCCCGTCGCGGCGCAGGACGTGCATGAACTCGAGGTGCACGTGGATCGGGTGCCACCAGCCGCCACTGCCGTTCTTGAGGCGCCAGACCTCGGGTTCGTTGCGCGGGACGAGCGCGATCGGGCGCTCGAGGTCGACGCTCTCGCCGTTGATGACCCACACGCCGTGGCGGCGCTCGAACTCGAACGTGCGCCGGCGCGCGCGCGCGACCTCGCCGGCCGGGATCGCCGCGAAGGGGCGCAGCACGTCGGGGACGCGGCTCGGGTCCTCGACCGGCCCGCCCTCCACGCGCAGCTCGAGCAGGCGCACGCCGCGCTCGAGGAACTCCGGCTCCTCGAAGTCGCCCTTCGGCCCGCGGCCGTCCTCCTGCTCGAGGCGGTTCTCGAAGTAGAGCCGCGTGCCCGCCGGGAAGCGCGCGAAGTCGAACACGATGTCCTCGCGCTGGGCCGGCGTGAGGATGGCCAGGTTTTGCCCGCGCACGGGGCGCGCGAGCAGGCCGCCCTCGGTCGCGATCAGGTCGAAGGGCTGGGGCCGCCCGTCGCGGTCGACGATGCGCAGGCCGTAGAAGCGCGCGTTGGCGCCGTTCAGCATGCGGAAGCGGTACTTGCGCCGGCGCACGACCAGGTAGGGCTGGATCGCGCCGTTGACGAGCTCCTTGTCCCCCAGGAAGCCGTTGTGGTCGAGCATCCCGTCGTAGACGAGCTGCGCGTTGCGGTCCAGGCGCCGGTCCTGGAAGACGAGCGGGATGTCGAAGGCCCCGCTCGGCAGGCGCAGGCCCGTGCGCTCGTCGCCGGTGTCGAGCTCGTCGAAGAAGAGGAAGAACCCGGAGAGGCCGCGATACACGTTCGGCCCGGTGAAGTCGAGGAAGTGGTCGTGGTACCACATCGTCGCCGCACGGTCGGTCGGGTCGGCCTGGCCGGTCGAGAAGCCCGGGTCGAGCAGCGGGTAGCAGTAGTCGAAGCGCTCCCCCGGATGCATCACGGCCCGGAAGCCAGGGATGTCCTCGGGGAAGCCGTCCGACTCCGCCGGGTTGTGCCCGCCGTGGAAGTGCACCGTCGTGTTCGGCACGCCGAAGCCGACGTGGTCGCGCGGGAGCTGGTTCTCGTGACGCACGATCAGCGGCTCGTTGGCGCGGCCGATGAAGGTCGGGCCGGCCAGGACCTCGTAGCCCGTGCGGGGCGTGTTCGCGTCGCGGTAGCCCCAGATCGCCGTGCGCGGCAGCTCCGGGTGCAGACGCACGAGGCGCTGCTCGGTGATCACGCGGTGGAAGCGCAGGCGCGCGAGGTTCGACTGCGGCGGCAGGGTGCAGTCGGCGGGGAAGGGGCTGACCGGCGTGATCACCGGCGGGATCGGCAGCGGCCCGACGAAGGGCGTCGTGCGTGGGCTGGGAGGCGGATCGCCCTTGACGAATCCGAGCGCGCTCGCGCGGCGCGCACCGAGGGCCGAGAGTCCACTGGCAAGACCGAGACGGAGCAGTTCCCTTCGACGAAGCATCTGAAGACTGGTGGGAAAGAGGTCCTCGAACCGGCAGTTGCAAGGTACGCCCATCTCCGAAGTACGGATGATCAAACTCCTCTTTGCGCGAGGAGCGGATCGGGTCCTCGGGCTGGACGAGGGCACGTCCAGGGAACGGATCGATCGCCGCCGTTCAGCGGCGCCAGCGCTCGGCCAGCAGGCGGCGGTAGGCGCGCGCCGCGACCAGCACGGTCCCGTCCTCGAGCCGGACCTCGACCTCCCCTCCGGGGCGCCGCGAGAGCTCGCGCACGACCCGTGGGTGGACCAGCAGCGAGCGGTGGATGCGCAGGAAGCCGTGGGGCGCGAGGCGGGCCTCGTACTCGCGCAGGGTGGCGCGCACCAGCGCCTCGCGGCCCCGGAGGTGGATCCGCAGGTAGTTGTCGGCCGCCTCGACCCACTCGATCTCGCGCGGGTCGGCGAGGACGGTGCGCCCACCGGCCCGCAGGACGAGGGGCTCGGGCGGCGCCTGGGTCTCCGCCAGCAGGCGCTCGAGCCGGGCCACCCGCTCGCCGTCCTGGAGGCGGGCCCGGACGCGCGCCAGCATGCCCTCGAAGCGCACCCGGTCGAAGGGCTTCAGGAGGTAGTCGAGGGCGCACAGCTCGAAGGCCTCGAGCGCGTGGTCCCCGTGCGCCGTGACGAAGACCACCAGGGGCATTCGCTCGGGCCCGACCGCGCGCACGACCTCGAGGCCGCCGCACCCGGGCAGCCCGATGTCGAGCAGCACCAGGTCGATCCCGCCGGCGCGCAGGCGCTCGATCGCCGCGGGGCCGTCGGCGCACTCGCCCGCCACCTCGACGCCATCGACCCCGGCGCACAGCGCCCTCAGCCGGCGCCGGGCCAGGGGCTCGTCGTCCACGAGCAGGACCCGCAGCCGGCTCATGCCGCACCCCCCGCCGGAAGCGTCAGCCGGATGGCCGCGCCGCCCCCGGCCGCCCGGGCGACCTCGAAGCGCCCCGCCTCGCCGTGCAGGAGCCGCAGGCGCTCGCGCGCGCTCTCGAGACCCAGCCCGCGACGCTCCAGGGCGGCCCCGTCGGCGCGGAAGCCGGGCCCGTCGTCCTCGATCGCGATGTGCACGCTGCCGTTCGTGCGCTGCACCGACAGCCCGAGACGGGCCGGCCCCGTGCGGCTGCCGACCCCGTGCTGGAGCGCGTTCTCGACCAGCGGGAGCAGCAGGAAGCTCGGCACGCGCGCCTCCAGGGCCGCGGGCTCGACCGCGCGCACGACGGTCAGGCGCTCGCCGAAGCGCTCGCGCTGGAGCTCGAGGTAGGCGTCGAGGAACGCCAGCTCGTCCGCCAGGCTCTGCTCCGCCGCGTGGCGGCGCTCGAGCACGGTCCGCAGCAGCTCCCCCAGCCGCACGAGCATGCGCTCGGCCGCATCGGGATCCTCGTGCACCGACGCGGCGATCGCGTTGAGGGTGTTGAACAGGAAGTGGGGCGCGAGCTGGGCCTGGATCGCCGCCAGGCGCGCCGCGAGGAGGTCCCGGTCGAGGTGCGCGCGGCGCAGCGCCTCCTCGCGCGCGCGCCCGGCCTGCTCCCAGGCCTGGAAGCCCAGCAGGAAGGCCCCGTACACGAGCCAGCCGGTGTGCAGCTTGAACAGGAACCCGGCCCGCAGCTCGCCCGCCAGGTCGCCCGTGCCGAAGCGCCACTCGCGCAGCGCGGCCGAGCCCACCGCGAACAGGGCCAGGGCCGCCAGCGAGACGCACAGGCCGGCCACGACGTGCACGAGGAGCGCGCGCGCGCTGCGTCCGCGCCCGAAGGGCACGGCACGGGCGAGGCGCCAGGCGAGCGGGGCGAGCAGCGCCCACGGCCCCCACTCGAGCAGGGCGCTCCCGAGCGCGTCGGCGACCGGGATCGGCCGGCCGAAGGCCGCGTACCCGAAGTACATGCGCAGGGCCGAGACCAGCGCGACCAGCCCGAGGGCTCCGGCGACGAGGCCGACCGGGGCCAGGCGCGTGGGCGTGCGGGTCATCGCAGACCATTCTGCCCGCGCGCGGGGCTCGTGAACGGCGCTTCACCCCACCCGAACCACCGCTCGCCCCCTGAAGCGCCACGGGCACGAGGCCCGGCGGTATTCCCGGTCCCCGAGGTGGTCCCATGCCGTTCGCCAGCGTCCCCGTGCTCTCGTCCGTCGCCGCGCTCGCCCTCGCGCTGTCCGCCGCCGCGCAGGAGGCGCTGCTCGTCACCAGCCGCTTCAGCGACGAGGTCCTGGCCTACGACCCGGCCAGTGGCGCCTTCCTGGGCGTCTTCGCCACCGGTGGCGGCCTCGACAACCCGGTCGGGCTGACCTTCGGCCCGGACGGCGACCTGTACGTCGCCAGCGGCGACTCGAACCAGGTGCTGCGCTACGACGGGACGAGCGGGGCCTTTCGCGACGTGTTCGTCGTCGCCGTGGACGGGCCGCGGCAGGTGAACTTCGGACCGGACGGGCACCTGTACGTCTCGAGCGGCCCGGGCGACGTCGTGCTGCGCTTCGACGGCCGGAGCGGCGCGCCCCTGGGCGTCCTCGCCGCTGGCGGCGGGCTGGACGGACCGACGAGCTTCACCTTCGGCCCGGCGGGCGACCTCTTCGTCGGCAGCGTGCTCACCGATCGCGTCAAGCGCTACGACGGCCGCACGGGGGCGTTCCTCGGCAACTTCGCCTCGACGCGCATCGACGGCCCCCACGACCTGGCCTTCGGCCCGGACGGACACCTGTACGTCACGAACGCCTTCGCGCCGCGCATCCTGCGCTTCGACCGCGAGCGTGGGACGCTGATCGACGTGTTCGTCGCCGACCCGGCGCTGGTCAACGCGCTGGGGCTGACCTGGGACGCGGACGGCCACCTGCTGGTCGTCAACCAGGGCGCGCACGAGGTGCGCCGCTACGACGGCACCACCGGCGCGTTCCTCGGTCCCGTGGTGACGAGCGGCACGGGCGGCCTGTCGGCGCCGCTCTTCGCCGCCTTCGCGCCGCGCCGCGGCCTCGCGCTCGACGGACCGCGACCGGGCCTCGCCGGCGCGGCGAACCTCGTCGTCCTGGAGGGGGCGACACCCGGCGCCACGCTCTGGCTGGGCGTCGGCGAGCGCTTCCGGGCCTGGCTGCCGCCCGGCTGCCCGCGCCCGCTCGGGCTGCCCGGGGACTTCCTCACCCTGGCGCTCGTGGCGGACGAGGCGGGCCGGGCCCTGACGCGCTCCTTCGTCCCGCGCAGCCTGGCCGGGCGGCGCTTCTTCCTGCGCGCCTTCGAGCCCGCCACCTGCCGCGCGAGCGCGCTGGTCGGCGTGCGCTTCTGAGCGACCGGGGGACAGGGCGCCACGGGCGACCTCCGCGCGCGGGCGGCCGCTCGTTTCCGGGCGAGCCCGATGTCCGGGCGGCCATCCATGGGTCCCGCGGACATCGCGGATCCGCTCCATGAAGCTCCCGCTGCGCCCCGCCCTCGTCCTGGGCTTCGTCCTGGCCTTCGTCCTCGCGCTCGCCGTTCCGTGGCTGCTGCGTGGGCGCCCACCGAGCGCGGCTCCCGCACCGACGGTCCTGGCGCCGGCCACCGCGCCGGGTCCCGGGGTCGCGCCGCCGCCCGAGGCCGGGCCGCCGGACATGCGCGAGCCCGTGGTGCCGGCGCCACAGCCCGAAGCCGCCGAGGCCAGGGCCGTCGACGGCGTGCCTGCGCCCGTCGCGCAGAGCGGCGCGCGCCGCGTCCTCGGACGCGTGCTGGACTGCGCGGGCGCCGGCGTGCCAGGCGTGACGGTGGGCCTCGAGGGCGAGGCCGCCGGGCGGCGCGCGCCCGTGGTCAGTGGCGGCGCGGGAGCCTTCGAGCTGACCGGGGAGCTGCGGCGCGGGCGCGTGGTCGCGCTGGACGACGCGCACGTGACGGTCCTGGCCGGGGCGCTCGACCCGGAGAGCTCGGCCGAGGTCGTCGTCGTCGTCGCGCGTCGCATCGTCCTCGGCGGGCGCGTGATCGACGCCACCGGGGCGCCGCTGGCGGGCGTGGAGCTGCGCGTCGTGCCGCGCCGGCCCCTGGAGGTGAGCTTCGCGCGCACGCTGGACGGCGTGTCCTCGCGCTCGTGGTCGGAGCGCAGCGATGCCGACGGGCGCTTCGCCTTCGAGCGCGCGCCGGCCCTGCCAGGGGGCGCGCTGGTGGCCGGGCACTCCGGCTACCTCCCCTTCGAGATGCCGCTCTTCCAGCACGACGCACGCGAGCTCCTGGTCGTGCTCGAGCGCCCCGAGCGCGACCCGCGCTGCGTGCGCGGCCTCGTCCTGGACGCGGACGGCCGCGCGGTCGCCGGTGCGCGCGTCGCGGCGCACCCCGCCTGGACCCAGAGCGACGCGCGCGGGCGCTTCGAGCTGCGGCTCGAGCCCGCCCCGCTCGAGGCCCGGCTCGTGGCGGTCAAGCACGGCCTCGGCGCCTGCACGCGCGAGGTCGAGCGCGATGCGGAGAGCCTGGAGCCGCTCTGGCCCGACCCGGTCGTGCTCGTGCTCGACGGCGGCCTGGGGGCGGTCACGGGGCGCGTGGTGGACGATGCCCGCGCGCCGATGGCGGGCGTGCGCGTGTGGCTGGCGGATCCGACGTCGGCGGGGCTGGTGGGCGGCGCGCCCGGGCACGCCGAGGACCTGAGCCACGGCGCGACGGCGGGCGGCTGGTCCTACGAGACGACCGACGCGGACGGGCGCTTCCGGATCGAGGGTCTCCTGGCACGCCGCTACCGCGTGCGGGCCCTGGACGAGCGCACGCTGCTGGCGGTCGAGGTCGGCGAGGTGCGGCGCGGCGACGAGCTCGAGCTCGTGCTGCCGACGGCCGGCCTGCCGGGCGAGGTCGCGGGGCGCGTGCGCGACGCGCGCGGGCGCGTGCTGCCCGGGGTGGAGGTGCGCGTGACGCGCCCGACCTTCCGCGGCGTGGGCGAGAACGGCTGGGCCTACACCGACGGCGTGATGCTGGAGCCGGCCCTCACGGACGAGGAGGGGCGCTTCGAGCTGGCGCCGTTCTCGCTGGAGGGCACCTTCGTGCACCTCGAGGGCGAGGAGATCTTCCCCGTGCGCCTCGAGGTCGCCGGCCAGGATCCAGCCGCCCTCGAGCTCGTCGCCAGCCTGCGCGTGCACGTGCAGGTCGAGCTCGGCCCCCCGGGCACCTGGGCCGACGCCTTCGAGCTGCTCGACGAGGCGGGCGAACCCGTCTGGCTGACGCAGCTCCGCGCGGGCCGCTCCGGGGTCGAGACGCGGGCGCCGCTCCACGCGGGCCGCTCGGTCGTGTGGACGGTCTCCGAGGCGGCGCGCACGCTCGTCCTCTACCGGGCGGGGAGCGAGGTGCGCCGCCAGCCCGTGAGCCTGGGTCCGGGGCCGGTCAACCTGCTGCGCATGTGAGGCGTGGCGCCGGACGCTTCCCGGCGGGCCGCCCCGAGGCGAGACTGGAGGCGGTCATGGGTTGGCTCGAACGCTGGCGAAGGGCGCGCGCGGAAGCCCCCGGCGCCCCCGAGGGCGAGGGTGCGGCCCCGCCGCCGGCCGGGGAGGGCGCGGAGCCGCGCGGCCTCTCGGGCTGGGTCGAGGCGCGCGCGGAGAAGGTCGTCAAGAAGGCCTACGAGATCCACGCCGAGGACCTCGAGGAGCGCGCGCGGCGCGTGGTCTCCTCGGTCTACGAGAAGACGGCCGACGACCTGGAGGAGCGCGCCGTGCGCGCCATGCGCCGCGCGCTGGAGGCCGAGGCCGGGCGCATCAAGGAGGCGATCGAGCACGGCGTGGCGGTCAAGCGGCGCGAGGTGCGCTGGTCGCTGCTCGTCCTGATCGTGTCCTCGCTCGTGTACCTGGCGCTGCACTGGCTCACGACGCGCCCGGACGGTCCGTGATCGAGCCCTACGTCTACGTGCGCGGCGTGACCATGGTCCTCGGGGCCTGGTGGACCGTGACGGGACTGCGGCGCACGCTGCAGGTCGCGCGCGCCTGGCGCGACCGGCTGCGCTTCCTCGGCTTCGAGGACCGCTGGTGGTTGCACCAGGTGACGCGCGTCGTGCTGCGGGCGACGGTGCTCGATCCGCTCAACCTGGCGCTCCTGTGCCTCCTGCTGGCGCTGTGGAGCCTCCCGCTCGACGCCGTCGCGCCTTGATCTCGCCGCGGGCCCCTCCGAGAATGCCGCCCCCGATGCACGAGGCCTTCAAGACCTGGGACACGCCCGAGGAGTCGCTGGAGTCGGTCGAGGCCCGCATCCACGACGGCGCGGCGCGCCACGAGCTGCACGCGCGCGCCGCCCAGTACGCGCGCCACATCCTGGCCGTGCCCTGGCTCGCGCTGCGCCCGACGGACCTGGTGGTCGAGATCGGCTCGGGCGTCGGCTACATCATGCAGGGCGTGGCCGAGGCCGCCGGCCTGGCGAGCATCAACGGCCTGGACGTGGCGCCCGGCATGATCGCGCACGCCGAGGAGCGCATCCGCCGCGACGGCCTTCCGCCCGAGCGCTTCCGCTTCCACCACTACGACGGCGTGCACATGCCCTGGCGGGACGGCACGGTCGACCTCTTCTACTCGGTCGCCGCCATCCAGCACATCCCCAAGCCCTTCGCCTACAACCTGTTCCTCGAGGCCCACCGCTGCCTGCGGCCGGGCGGCACGGCCTTCCTGCACCTGCTGGGCTGGGACTTCGTGCCCAAGCAGTACCTCTCCTTCGCCGAGGAGGTGCGCAACCAGGTCGAGGGCAAGACGACCCACTGGCACCACTACTACGACCGCGAGGAGCTCGAGGCGCTCTTCACGCACGGCCTGGGCGCGCCGCGGCGCATCGTGCTGCAGGACGGCGTCTCGATCTGGGTCGCCTGGCAGAAGTAGCGCGGGCGCGCGAGTAGAGTGGACGGCGCCATGGCCGACACCTTCCAGGTCCAGCTCGAGCGTCTCGACGGCTACCGCTTCCGCGTCGACTTCGGCGATCCGGCGATCCCGCCGCTGGAGGTGGACGAGGGCCCGCCGCTCGGCAAGGGCGCCGGTCCGAACCCGAGCCGGCTGCTGGCCACGGCGCTGGCCGACTGCCTCTCCGCCAGCCTGGTCTTCTGCCTGTCGAAGAGCCGCGTCGAGGTCGGCAAGCTCGCCACGCGCGCCACCGGGACCTACGTGCGCAACGAGGCCAACCGCCTGCGCATCGGGCGCATCGACGTGGAGCTGCGGCCCGAGCTGCCGGGCTCGGATCCGGGCAAGGTCCAGAAGTGCCTGGAGCTGTTCGAGGACTTCTGCGTCGTCACCGCCAGCGTGCGCAAGGGCCTGCCGGTCGGCGTCAAGGTGATCGACGCGCGCGGCGAGACGCTCTTCGCGAGCGGGCAGGGCTAGGCGATGCGCGGGGCGGCGTGCGCGACGCTCCTGACGGCGCTGCTGGCGGCGCTGCTGGCGAGCTGCGCGAGCCTCGCCGCGCCGGCGCCGGTGCCCGCCGGGCTCCCGCGCGCGCTGCGGCCGATCCCGGCCGATCGCGCGGCGGCCGAGGCGCGCTGGCGCGCCCACCCCGACGAGCTCGACGCCTGGGTCTGGTACGGGCGCCGCATCGCCTACGAGGGCGACTTCGCGGGCGCGGTGGCGCTCTACACCCAGGCCCTGGAGCGCTTTCCCGACGAGCCCGAGCTCCTGCGACACCGCGGGCACCGCTACCTGTCGCTGCGCCGGCCGCGCGAGGCCCACGACGACCTCGCGCGCGCGGCGCGGCTGCTCGAGGGCCGGCCGGACGCGGTCGAGCTGGACGGCGCCCCGAACGAGCTCGACGTCCCGCGCGGGACGCTCCTGACCAACGTCTGGTACCACCTCGGGCTCGCCTGCCACCTGCTCGAGCGCGACGAGGAGGCCGCGCGCGCCTTCGCGCAGTGCCTGGCGCTCGCCCCCAACGACGACTTCCGCGTCGCGGCGGCCTACTGGCGCACGCTGGCGCTGGTCCATCTCGGCCGCGCGGACGACGCGCGTGCCCTGGCCGGACACTTCGCCGCGCAGGCGCTCGACCTGATGGAGTCCTTCGACTACGCCGCGCTGCTGGCGCTGCTGGCCGGGACCGACCGGCGCGCCGCCGCCGAGCTGGCGGCCGACCCGCAGCCGCTCAGCCGCGCGACGCTCACCTACGGCGTCGCCATGGCGCAGCGCCTGGCGGGCGACGACGCGGCGGCCCGTGCCCTGCTCGAGCCGCTGGTGGCCGCCCCCACGGCCGCCTTCGGGTGCCTGGCGGCCGAGGCCGAGCTCGAGCGCATGGCCCGCGCGCGATGAAGCGACCCACGGCGTTCCCGCTGGTCCTCCTGGGGCTGATCCTCCTGCTCGGGATCGCGCTCGGCATCGACCCCCACTACCGCGACGACTGGCTGCTCGAGAACCTGCTGGCGGCGGGTGGCGTGCTGGCGCTGGTCCTCACCTGGCGGCGCCTGCCGCTCTCGCGGCTCTCCTACACCCTGATCTTCGTGTTCCTCGTGCTGCACGAGGTCGGCGCGCACTACACCTACGCGGAGGTGCCCTACGACGCGTGGTGGGCGCGCCTGACGGGGCGCGGCCTGAACGAGCACCTGGGCTTCGAGCGCAACCACTACGACCGGCTGGTGCACTTCGCCTACGGGTTCCTGCTGGCCTATCCCGTGCGCGAGCTGTTCGTGCGCGTGGCCGACGCGCGCGGGATCTGGGGCTACCTCCTGCCGCTCGACGTGGTCATGTCGACCTCGATGCTGTACGAGCTGATCGAATGGGCCGCGGCCGAGGCCTTCGGCGGCGAGCTGGGCGCGGCCTACCTCGGCTCCCAGGGAGACGTTTGGGACGCGCAGAAGGACATGGGCCTGGCCTCGCTCGGCGCGGCGCTCGCGCTGACGCTCACCTTCGTGGTCCACCGCAGGCTCGACCGCGACTTCCAGCGCGAGTGGGCCGAGAGCCTGCGCGTGAAGCACCCCGAGCCGCTGGGCGAGGTCGCGCTCGACCGCCTGCGGCGACCGTGAGCCGCCCCCGCGCTTCTGTCTGCTCCCTTCTTCTCCGCGTCCTCCGCGTCCTCCCTCCGCGGCTCCGCGCTTCGCTGCCTCTGGATCAGAAGGAGCGCGGAGACGCGGGGGGAAGACGCGGAGGACGCGGAGAAGACAGGGCCGGGAGGGGGAAGAGGGCTGGAGGGACGCGTCACGGGGCGGGCGCTTCGCCCGCACCCGCGTACTGCCACCCGAAGCGGCCCTTGATGCACAGGTGTCCCTCGGTGACGCTCGAGTCGAGCGGCGAGGTGACCTTGACGATGCGCTCGTCCTGGACGTGCAGGGTCAGGACGCAGCCGACGCCGCAGTAGGGGCAGACGGTGGTCGCCTCGGTCTGGCGCGACTCGTCCCACTGGCCCGCCTGGCGCAGGTCGTGCTCGCGGCGGAAGACGAGCGCGCCGGTCGGGCACACGCCGATGCAGTTGCCGCAGAAGACGCAGGCCGAGTCGGGCAGCGGCGCGTCGAGCTCGGTCGCGATGCGCGCCTCGAAGCCGCGCCCGGCCACGGCGATCGCGAAGGTGTTCTGGGCGTCGGTGCCGCAGGCCTCGACGCACTTGTAGCAGAGCACGCACTTCGCGTAGTCGCGCGCGAAGAGCTCGTTGTCGACCTTGGGCGGCTGCGCGACGGTGGCGGCCGTGGCGCCGTCGGGCGTCGGGTGGGTGCCGGTGTGGGCGTGGTCGCGCTCCCCCGCCGCGGCCGGCGGCGCGGGCGGGCCGAAGCGCGCGGGATCGGCGCCGTAGCGCGCGTGCCAGGGCTCGAGGATCGGCGTCGTCGAGAGGTCGACGGAGGAGCCGAGCAGCTCGAGCACCAGCTTGCGCGAGGTGCGCACGCGCGGCGAGTCGGTCAGGACCTTCATGCCCGGCTCGGCCTTGCGCGAGCAGGAGGGGACCAGCGTGCGCGCGCCCTCCAGCTCGACCACGCACACGCGGCACACGTTGACCGGCGTCAGGTTCTCGGCCCAGCACAGGGTCGGCGTGTCGATCGCCAGGGCCTGGCAGGCGGCCAGGATCGTCGCGCCCTCGGGGACCTTCACGCTCCGGCCGTCGATCGAGAGCTCGATCTCGCGGCCCGTCACGGGAGCATGGCGGTCCCTCGTGACGGGCTCGATCGGCTGCGGGTTCAAGGCTTGCCTCCCGCGAGGGCGCCGAGCTTCGCCACCGCGCTCTCGATCGCGCTGGAGGCGGTCTGGCCGAGGCCGCAGATCGAGGCGTCGCGCATGACCTGGCCCAGGTCGGCGAGCAGGGCGCGCTCGGCCGCCGGCGTGCCGTGGCACCGGCCGCGCAGCGCGCGCTGCACCAGCTCCTCCTGACGCACGGTGCCGACGCGGCAGGGCACGCACTGGCCGCAGCTCTCGTCGCGGAAGACGCGCGCGATGCGCGCCAGCACCGGGCCGAGCTCGACCGAGCGGTCGAGCACCAGCACCACGCCCGAGCCGAGCGTCGCGCCGGCCTTGCGCGTGTCCTCGAAGGTGAGCGCGAGGTCGAGCTCGCCCGGCGCGAGGAACGTGCCGGCGGCGCCGCCCAGGAGCACGGCCTGCACCTCGCGCGCGCCGGCCAGCTCCAGCAGCTCGGAGAGCTGCACGCCGAAGGGCAGCTCGTAGAGCCCCGGGTGCGCGACGTGCCCGGAGAGGCAGAAGAGGCGCGTGCCGGGCGAGCCCACTGTTCCGAGCGCACGGTAGCTGGCCGCGCCCTCGAGCAGGATCGGGAGCACGTTGACCAGCGTCTCGACGTTGTTGACGACCGTCGGGCGCCCGAAGAGCCCGGCCTCGACCGGGAAGGGCGGCTTCGAGCGCGGCTCGCCGCGGAAGCCCTCCAGGGAGGCGAAGAGCGCCGTCTCCTCGCCGCAGATGTAGGCCCCGGCGCCGCGCCGCAGCTCGATGTCGAAGGCGGCGCCCTTGCCGAGCACGTCGGCGCCGAGCAGGCCCCTGGCGCGCGCCTGCGCGAGTGCGCCCGCGAGGCGCGCGTGGGCCAGCGGGTACTCGCCGCGCAGGTACACGAAGCCCAGCTCGGCCCCCACCGCCAGGCCGGCGATCGTCATGGCCTCGACGACGGCGAAGGGGTCCTCCTCCATCAGCACGCGGTCCTTGAAGGTGCCGGGCTCGGACTCGTCCGCGTTGCACACGAGGTAGCGCGGCCGGACCGGGGCCTGGGCGACCGCCTGCCACTTGCGGCCCGTCGGGAAGGCGGCCCCGCCGCGTCCGACGAGCCCGGAGTCGCTCACCTCGCGCAGCACCCAGGCCGGGCCGCGCTCGAGCGCGAGCCGCAAGGCCCGGTAGCCGCCGTGGGCGCGGTAGTCGTCGAGGCTGGTCGGATCGACGCGCCCGACGCGCGCCAGGAGGCGCAGCGGGAAGCGTCCGCCGTCGCGGCCGACCTGCGGCAGCTTCGCCCCGGGGGGCTGGGGCGCGGCGCGGCGCTCGAGCGCGGCCTGGCAAGCGCGGGCATCGGCCTGCGTGAGCACGCCGGCGTGGGCGCGCTCGGCCGCCACGGTCAGGAGCGCCGCGGGAGCGCGCTCGCACTGGCCCAGGCACGGGCTGCGGTGCCAGGCGCGTCCCTCGCGGGCCTCGCCCTCGGGGCCGAGGACACGCTCGAGCTCGGCCGTGAGCGCCGGCGCGCCGGCCAGGTGGCAGGCGAGGTCGTCGCACACGTGCAGGGCCACGGGCGGACGCTCGCTGAGCGCGAACAGCGCGTAGAAGGTCGCGACCCCCCAGGCCTCGGCCGGCGGGACGCCCAGGCGCCGGCACAGGTACCCGAGCGCGCCGGGCGGGACCCAGCCGAAGCGATCCTGGATCGCGTGCAGGCCCGGGAGCAGGAGGTGGCGCAGCGCGCGCGCCTGGCGGAAGCCGGGGCCGTCCTGGTCTCCCCCGGCCGACCCGAGCAGCGCGTCGATCGCGGCGCGCTCCTCGTCGCTCGCGGGGTTCGAGAGGTGCCGGAGGTCCACCGTCGCGGAGTCTAGCCGATCGCCAGATCGGCTACAGCTCGCGCCCGTCCGCGAGACCCCACCGCTGCGCCGACGAGGAGCCAGGCCGCGGCGCTTCGTGGAGCGGCCGATCCCTCGCCACGGTCGGCGTCCCCCCTGAAAACACAGGGAGCCGGGACGCGAGGCGTCCCGGCTCCCCGGAAGGTCAGTCCCTCAGGGGACTACATGTTGGGCTGGCACCAGGAGAGGTTGTCCACCGCTCCCGAGCCGCCGAGGTTGACGCGGACCATCACGACGTCGTCGGCGTCGAAGTCGCCGATCTCGCCGACGACCGCCTGGCCCATGAAGCCGGGCTGCGGCGCGAGCGAGGTCAGGTCGAGGACGCCCATGCCCGACGTCGCGTCGGCGATGAGGTCGCCCGTCCAGCCGGCCGGAACGTTCCAGGTCCGCTGGTCGCCGTTGCTGTCGAAGAGGTTGACGATCCACGTCGCATCCGTCGAGTCGACGTCGATCAGCGTGATGCTGGAGACCGTCACCGGCACGTTGAACGCGAAGTCCATCGTGCCGCCGTCGTCATCGTCGTTGTGGCTGCAGTAGGTATCCGGCCCGCAGAGCGACTGGTTGCCGTCGTGCTGCAGGATCAGGATGTTGCCACTGCCGACCAGGAGGTCAGGATCCTGGACCGAGGGGCCCGTCGTGGAGTTGAAGGCCGCCAGGGTGTTGTCGCCGGACACGGCCTCGGCCCCGGTGATCGTCACCGGGAAGCTGGCGCCGCCGTCGAACTCGGAGTTGATGCGGTCACCGTGCCCGATCGAGGCACCGCTGTCGTCCGTCTCGAAGTCGAGGACGAAGCAGTCGATCGGCAGCGGGCACTCGATCGCGACCGAGTTGATGCCCACGTCGTCCACGAAGAAGTTCGTGAACAGCCCGCCGGCGCCCGTGATGATCGAGTGGAACTCGATCGTGTGGACGCCGCCGTCGGCGTAGCCGGAGATGTCGACCTGCTGGAGGATGTAGCCGCCGAAGGGGCCGGCGCTCTCCAGCACCAGGTACTCCTGGTTGCCGTCGACCGTCAGCTCGAGGAAGTCGACCCCGTTGCCGGAGCTGACCGGGATCTCGAGCCAGAAGTCGAGCGTCGTGGCGCCGACCGGGATGGTCACGGCCTGGGAGACCGCGCCTTCCTCGAAGGCCGGGATGCCGCCGAACCACGCCCAGAACATGCCCGAGTTCGGGCCCGTGCCGCCACCGAAGCCACAGGAGCCGGTGTCGCACAGCGGGGTGCCGAAGTTCGTCGAGGACTCGGCCCAGTTGCCGGAGAAGACGCCAGCCTCGAAGCCGCCGTCGACGACCGCGTTGCTGGTGCACTCCGTGCCGTCACCCTGGTACGTGCCCATCTGGGCCTCGCAGTCGCCGGCCGTGGCCACCACGCAGCTCCCGTCGGGGAGGCAGCAGGCGCCCTGCGGCAGGCAGACCACGGTGGGCGTGCAGCCCGAGCCCGAGGTGGAGACGTCGAGCCGGATCTGGCCAGGCGTCGTGCCCGAGGAGAAGTTGCCGACCGTGATGAGGTAGTTGGCGCCGACTTGCGAGCACCAGCTCACCGTCGAGGAGAAGATCGGACCGCCCGCGGGGCAGTTGTCGTCGTTCCCCGTGACGCACACCAGGTCACCGCAATCCGCGCAGAAGACGCTGATCTTGGTGTCGGTGACGAGCGTGTCGGTGTTGCAGGTCGTGGCGCTCATCGTGCCGCCAGTGCCGGCCACGAGGTACCACACGTTCTTGAAGGGACCGCTGAACACGCCGCACGGAACGGCGATGTCGTCGGTCGCCAGGCTGTTGTCGAAGGTGACCGAGCCGGGCACGGCCAGCCCTTCCGCGTTCTCGCACTCGTCGTTCCCCGGCGGGAGCGGGCACGGGCATTCCACGTTGACCTGGATATCGCCGGTGTCGAAGGCGCTGAAGGACGAGGCCTGGATGTAGTACGTGTTGCCCGGGATCAGGCCGTCCACGCACAGGCTGGAGAGCAGACCGAAGGCGTCGTCGTTGCAGGCCAGCTCGACGAACGCGCCGCAGGTGCCGTCGTAGACCGCCAGCATCGTGTCGAAGGCCGTGCTGCCGAGCGTGTCGATCTGGGCCGACGTGTCGGTGGCGACGAACTTCATCCAGCCGGCGTTGACGCCCTGGCCAGGACCGCCGAAGCGGCAGCTGTAGGCCGGGTCGTCCGGATCGGTCGTGAAGAGCGAGTTGTTGAAGGAGGCCGAACCACCGCACTCGACGTCGAGCGCGTCCGCGCACGCATCACCGGGAGTCGCACCCGACGAGCACGAGATGTTGAGGTTCATGTTGCCGAGGTTGCCCGCGCCCCAGCCAGCGACCTGGACGTAGTACGTCTGGCCGATGGTGAGCCCGCCGACGTTCACGAGCGAGAGGAAGCCGGTGCCGGCGTCGTCGTCGCACCCGATCTCGACCAGGGCCCCGCAGGCGCCCGAGTAGACCGCGAGCAGCGTGTCGGAGACCGCGCTGCCTTCCGTGTCGAGCGTCGCGCCCGTGCCGGTGGCGACGAAGGAGAACCACGTCGTGCCGAAGCCCTGGGCGGGACCGCCGACGCGGCAGGTGTAGATCGGGTCGGTCGGGTTCGTGGTGTTCGCGGCGTTGCTGAAGGCCGTCGAGCTGTCGCAGGTGACGACCTGGGCACTGGCGCACTCGTTGTTGCCACCACCGCCGCCGCCGCCGGAGCAGGAGACGTTCAGCGTGATGCTGCCCGTGTTGCTGGCGGCCCAGCCGGCGACCTGGATGTAGTAGGTCTGGCCGATCGTCAGGCCCGCCACGTTCACGAGCGAGCGCAGGCCATCACCCGCGTCGTCGTCGCAGCCGATCTGCACGAGGGCACCGCAGGTGCCCGAGTAGACCGCGAGCAGCGTGTCGGTCACCACGCTGCCGTTCGTGTCGATCGTCGCCATCGTGCCGGTGGCCATGAACGTGTACCAGGCCGTCCCGAAGCCCTGCGCCACGCCGCCGATGCGGCAGGTGAAGGTGGGGTCGGCGGGCACCGTCGTGTAGCCGACGTTGCTGAACGTGACCGAGGCATTGCAGCCGACGCTACCGGGCGTGTTGCAGTTGTCCGACCCGGCCCCGCCACCGAAGCCGACCGAGCTCGAGCCCGGCTGACGGGTCTTGCCGTTGGGGCGGATGTCCGGCTGGACCGGCTTCTGCTCGACACTCTCGATGCGACCGGTGATCGCGTCGACGTAGAGCGTGACGTACGTGGGCCGACCTTCCTCGAGGACGATCGACTGGGGCACCTGCTTCGGGCCCTTGTGGATCGGGTCGAGGATCAGCTTCCTGCCGCGGTTGACGAACGAGAGTTCGCCGCCCGGACCGACTTGCGGCGCGAGCTGGAGCCCGTCACCGTCCCGCAGGATGAAGGTCATCTCCGGCAGGGGTTCCTGGGTCTTGGCATCGACGATCCGCAGCCGGGTGTTGATCTGCGGGAGCTCCTGAGCAGCGGGCAGGGTCACCAGCGCTGCAGTGCAGGAGAGAGAGAGAGCAATCTGACAAAGGCGTCTGACGTGGCGCATGTCTCCTCCGACGGGATGAGAAAGGACCGATGCTGGACGAAGCGTCCGGCACTCTTCGAGCGGTCAACCTCTCACCCCCCCCGGGATCTGTCAATGCGGAATCCAGGCTCG
>DASVAP010000153.1:0-13716 GCA_036376275.1 Planctomycetota bacterium
GGAGCCTCGAGAGCTCGACTGCACGGCGCCACGGGTCCGGCGGTAGCGCCACGGAGCAGCGGCGGGGCCCCGACGGGCGCGCCGTCTCGCCCCAGCCACAGCGCCCGTCCTAGCCCTCAGCTCGCCCCACCACCGCACCCCCGACGGACGCGCGATCGGCCCAACCCCACGCACCCCGGAAGGACGAGGCTTCCCTCAGTTCGATGGTGCTCCGGTACTTCCCCCCCCCGGCCAGCCGTGACGGCGGTGCAACGCCTGTAACCCACCGCCCTCGCAACCGCCACCCACACGACAGCCAGAACCCCCGAGCAGCAACCGACCGCCGCTGCCCTGAGCCCAGCCCCGAGGAGCAGAGACCGCCGGATCAGGCGACGCGCTGGACCTCGGCCACGCGCACCGAGAGCGTCGCGCGCGCGGCGCGCAGGCGCGTCTCGACCGTGCCGAGGTCGTCGGCCGCGGCCCACAGGTAGGCCAGCGGCCTGGCGCGCTCCCCGGTGGGGCCGAGGGTTCGCCCCGGCTCGTCGACCCACAGGTCGGCCAGGCCCAGGGCGCGCGCGCGCGTCACGTGGTCGATGCCGGCGAAGACCCCGCGCGGCGGAGCGGCGACGGCGAGCCAGCCGGCCGCGCCGCGCGGCGTCGTGCTGGGCTCGTCGAAGGGCCCGCCGACGCCCGCCAGGTGCGCGAGCCAGGCCTGCAGCGGGCTCTTGCCGTAGGCCAGGCGCGCGACCTGGGCGGCGCCCAGCAGGTCGGTGAAGGTCGGAGCGAGCCCCGCCAGGGCGAAGCCGCTCTCCTCGGGCACGAGGCGCGCCTCCAGCAGGCCCTGCTCGAGGCCCAGCGCGCGCGCGGCGCGCTCGACCGTCACCAGGGCCATGCGGGCCGCGGCCGGGGTCAGCTCGCCCGGTGCGAGGCACAGGAGGTCGCCGCCGGCGAGCGTGGTGCGCCGCGCGAGGCCGCAGGGCACGAAGCCGCCGTCGCGGAAGAAGGCGTGGACCGCGAGCGTCTCCGCGGCCGCCTCGGTTACGGCGAAGCCGCGCTCGCGCAGCCGTGCGCGCGCGCGCTCGGGCGTGGCGAGGTGCTCCAGCACGGAGCGGCGCGCGAGGCAGCCGGGCACCGCCTCGCTCACGGCCGGGAGCAGGGCGAGGGCGCGCTCCTCGGTCGCCACCACGCCCGCCAGGCGCCCGCCGCGCTCGAGCGCGCGCGCGTGCAGCCGGCGCGCGAGGGCCGCGTGGGCCGGCGCGTCGTCGGCCGGGATGCGCTCGAAGGCGTGGGCGGCGCGGCGCGCGGCGGCGCGCGTCTCGGGATCGACCAGGGTTGCCTCGAGACCGGCTTCGCGGGCCCAGGTGAGCAGCGGGAGGGCGAACGGACCACCGCCGAGGACGAGCAGGGAGGAGCGCATGCCAGGCGTGATCGGGCGCCGCGGGCGAACCCTTGAGGGGGCGCTGGGCGCGCTGTCCTCCAGCCGGACAAGGTTTCCGGGTCGTCCAGCCGAAAGACTCCTGGCGCCCATGGCACACGCCGTCGCGCTCGGGCTGGAGGGGATGCTCGTCGTCCACCTCGACCTCTACCGGGGTCCGCTGGCCGTCTCCGAGCGGCCGGAGATGGTGGCGCAGGCCTACACGCCGCTGGTGGAGCTGCTGGAGCAGCAGCCGTGGCTCACGCTCGTGCTGGAGGCCAGCGGGCGCACGCTGGAGCGCCTCGCGCGCCTCGCGCCGGAGCTCGTCGCTCGATTGCGCGCGCTGCACGTCGCCGGACGCCTCGGCTGGCTCGGCTCGGGCGATGCGCGCCTGGTCGGGCCGCTCGTGCCGGCCGCCGTCAACCGCTGGAACCAGGCCCTCGGGCGCGAGGCGGCGCTGCGCCTGCTCGGCGTCCTGCCGCGCTGCGCCTTCGTGCACCACATGGCCTGGTCGCAGGGCCTGGTGGACGCGTACCTCGACGCCGGCTACGAGGCGCTCGTGACCGGCTGGAGCGCCGCGCGCGGCGCGCCGCCGGGCGGGGGCGAGGGCTGGCGCTCGCGCGTGGCCTGGACCGCCTCGCCGACCGGGCGGCGCGTGCGCGTGGTGCTGGCGGACGCCGCCCTGGCGCGTGCGCTCGGCGCCTCGGTGACGGGCGCGGGCCCGGGGTCCGACGAGCTCCTGCGGGCGCTGCCGGAGGGGCGCGCGCGCGGGGAGCGCGGACATCTCGTGCTCTCGCTCGACGGGCTCGAGACCCTGCCGCTGGCCGATCGCGAGCGCGGCCCGCGCGCGGCGGTCGAGCGCCTGGGGACGCTGTGCGCGCGGCTCCACGCGCAGGGCCTGGGCTTCACGACGCCCGAGCGCCTGCTGGACGACGCGCGCGCCGCGCCGCGCGAGACCCTGCGCCTGACGGACGGGGCCACGCCGGTGCTGGTGCCGGCCGAGCTCGAGGCGCCGCTCGCGCGCTGGGCCCTGGGCGGCCACGACGCGGCCGGGATCAACGCGCGCTGCTTCGCGCGCGTGCACGAGCTCGAGCGGCGCGGCGGCACGGCGCGCGACTGGCAGCTCCTGTGCCGGGCCTGGAGCTCGAACCTGCGCGGCGACCTGCGCGAGGAGCGCTGGCGGCGCTTCGTGACCTCGCTGCCGTACCCCGGACCGGACCCGAGCGGTCCGGCCGACGTCCCGCTGCGCGTGCGCATCGCCGAGCGCGCCGGGCCGCGCCTGGCGCTGGCCAGCGACGGCGTGCGCGTGGTCCTGAACCTGCGCCGCGGGCTGGCGCTGGACACGCTCGCCTTCCAGCGCACGGGCGAGCGCGCCCTGCTCGGCACCCTGCCGCGCGCCGTGCTCGCGCCCGAGAGCCCGCCGGAGGCGCGCACGAGCGGGCACTGCGAGTGGAGCGAGCCGGGCGCGCCCGTGCTCACCGACCTGGCGCCGGTCGCGGCGACGGTCGAGGAGGGCGAGCACTGCCTGATCGCGCGCGCCAGCGTCCCGACCGAGCTCGGGCTCCTGGACAAGGAGGTGCGCGCCTACGCCCAGCGCCTCGAGCTGCGCTACCGCCTCTCCGCCCTGGGGCCGCGCCCGCGCGGGCGTCTGCGCGCCGGGTTCCTGACGCTGCTGCCGGAGGCCCTGGGGCCGCGCCTGTGGCTGGCCGCGGCCCACGGCGGCGCGACCGAGCGCTTCGAGCTCGACCTCGCCACGGAGGGCGAGACCTTCCTGGGGGCCACGGACGGCTGGCTCGCGCTCGACGACGGCCGCCAGGGGCTGGCCGTCTCCTGGCCCCAGGGCGAGGTGGCCTGCCTGCCGCTCGTCCTGCGGCGCCGGGGACCGTGCGGGCCGCTCGTGCGCCTGGCCTTCGCGCTGGCCGAGCCGGACACGAGCTGGCGCCCCGGTGCGCCCCTGGCCGACCTCGTGCTCTCGATCCGGCCCTGCCGGCAGCGACGCTAGCCGATCGTCCGATCGGCTACGGATTCCGCCGTCAGCGTGACCGTCGCGGCTCGCCGTGCGGGCCGCCAGGCCCGCACGGCGCTCCGCGACGCGATCCGGGCTCCCGAGGGCACCCTGACGAGCGCGCCGTTGCTCCAGCCGCGCCCCTGCGCTACCCCATCGCGATGAGAATCGGCCTGACGGCGTGCCTGCTGGTGCTCTCCAACGTGTTCATGACCTTCGCCTGGTACGGGCACCTGAAGCACCTCGCGACGCGCCCGTGGATCGTGGCGGCGCTCGTCTCGTGGGGCATCGCGCTGTTCGAGTACCTGCTCCAGGTCCCGGCCAACCGCATCGGCTTCACGGTCATGAACCTGGGGCAGCTCAAGATCCTGCAGGAGGTCGTGACCCTGGCGGTCTTCGTGCCCTTCTCGATCTGGTACATGAAGCAGCCCCTGCGCCTCGACTTCCTGTGGGCCGGGCTGTGCCTGTGCGGGGCGGTCTACTTCGTGTTCCGCGGCAGCTGAGCCGGCGATGCGCATCGTCCTGATCACGCACCACTTCCTGCCGGAGTTCGAGGGCGGGACCGAGGCCGTCGTGCGCTCCCAGGCGCGCGAGCTCCAGAAGCGCGGCCACGCGGTGCGCATCGTGGTCGGGACCGACGAGCCGCACCGCGGCAAGGACGTCGAGGAGCTGGAGATCGACGGCCTGGAGGTGCGCGTCCTGCGCCGGCATCCGGACGAGCCCTACGACCTCGACCTCGAGCGCGAGCGCCTGCGCCCGCTGATCGCCGAGCTGGCCCGGGGCGCGGACGTGATCCACGTGCACCACTGGAAGACGCTGCGCGCGCGCCTGGTGCGCGACGCGCGCCTCCTGGCCCCGGTGGTGTGCACGCTGCACGACCTGTTCGTCACCTGCCCGCGCGAGTTCCGCCTGCCGCCGGACCCGACCGTCACGTGCCCGCCGCGCGGCGAGTTCGACGCCTGCGCGCGCTGCGTCGCGCCCGAGGCGAACTGGAGCCACGGCGACCTGCTGGCGGGCTTCGCGCGGCGCCAGGCCTGGACCGCGGCCGAGCTGGCGGCGGCCGACGCGGTCGTGACGCCCAGCCACGCGCAGGCCGCGCGCGTCGGCGCCTTCCACGACCTCGACCGCGCGCGCCTGCTGGTCGTCCCGCACGGGACGCCCGAGCCGCTGCCGCGCCTGGTGCGCGCCGGCTGGCACGGCCGCGGGCCGCTGCGCGTGCTGTTCCTCGGCCACCGCTCGGACGTGAAGGGCGTGCGCGAGCTCGTGCGCGGCGCCGCGGCCCTGGAGCCCGCCGAGCGCGCGCGGCTCGAGCTCGTCCTGCTCGGCGACCCGGTCCAGCCGGGCTTCGACGAGGAGCTGCGCGCGGAGGGGCGCGGGCTCGTGCTGCGCTTCCTCGGCAACTACACGCTGGCCTCGCTCGCGACGCGCTTCGCCGAGCTCGGCCCGGTGCACCTCGGGACCTTCCCCTCGCGCGCCTGGGAGAGCTACGGCCTGGTGCCGGACGAGCTGATGGCGCTCGGGCTGCCGGTGTGGGTCAGCGACCGCGGCGCACCGCAGGAGCGCATCGGTCGCGCCGGGCGCGTCCTGCCGGCGCTCGACCCGGGGGCCTGGACGCGCGCCCTGCGCGAGGTCCTGGCGGACCCCGCGGCGCTCGAGCGCGAGCGGCTGGCCCTGCCGGAACGCGTGCGCACCGCGGCGGACGCGGTGCGCGAGCTGGAGGAGCTCTACGCGCGGCTGATCGCCGCGCGCGCCGCTACGGGGCCCCGATCTCCAGGCTGAGGCCGTTCGAGAGCAGGATCCCGGGGCGCAGGAAGGCGCCCTGCAGGTAGACCTTGCGGTTCACCAGCGCGAGGTCGGCCGGGATCGCGAGGTCGAGCCCGACCGGCCCGCCGGCGAAGGTGCCGGCCACGAAGCTGGCCACGACGCGCGCCGGGTCGAGCAGCAGCTCGCCGAAGGGCGTCGGCACGCCGCAGGGCTGCCCCGGCTGCGCCAGGGCCGTCGCCAGGTGGATCGTGGCCAGCGAACCCGGTCGCGCCGGGCCGTCGAGCTCGAGGCGGACCGTGCGCCCCGCCAGCACGAGCCCGTCGGTGTGGCGCAGCGTGGCCGGGTTGCGCGCGCAGTCGAGCAGCACGCGCGAGGCGCCGAAGTCGGCCGTCACGAGCGCCTTGCCGGTGCTCTCGAGGCGCACCTTCGCGAGCAGGAAGCGCCCGCTCGGGCTGGTCGCGAGCCGGTCGGCGTCCCCGTCGAACTCGAGCAGGAGCTTGCCGTCGACGCGCGTGACGCCGGCCTGCAGCACGGTCTCGAGGTTGCGCAGGACCAACGCGTCGGCCAGGCCGCCGCCCATGCCGACCGCGAACCAGGTGACGTCGCCCGAGTTGGCGAGCTGGACCTGGCCGATCTCTGCCAGGACCGGCGCGGGCACGGCGGCGGAGAGCGAGGGGAGGAGCTGGCCCTCCTGGGCCAGGACCGCGCCGTTCCGGAGCAGGACCAGGTCCGTGGCGACGTCCCCGTCGAGCCGTACGGCCGCCGCGAGACCGCCGAGGTCGTTGGTGTCGAAGTCGAGGATCTCCTGGTAGTCCCGGCCCGGGAGCGGCGAGGGCGTGCCCTCCGCGAGGAGCACGCGGTTGCGCGCGACGAGGCGCCGCTGGTTCACGCGCACGACCCAGTTGCCGCGCTCGTCGAGGCGAGGGTCCTCGATCTGGTCCACGACCGAGCCGTCCGGAAGCACGTCGCCGCGCGCCAGCTCGAGCGTGCGCGCCAGGACTGTGCCGCTCGCGTCGAGCTCGATGCGCACCAGGGCCTGGCCGGGCGCGTCGTAGAGCCCCACGACGGCCACGACCGTGGTGTTCCCGTTGGCTGCTGTGTCGAGGATCCGGCTCAGGCGGCTCGTGGCCGGCAGGCCCTGGACGTTCGCCAGCTCGTAGGCCGTCAGGAGCTCCTGCCCGCGGCCCAGCAGGACCTCGGTATTGCCGTAGGGGCGAGGGGGCTCGAAGCCGCCGCGGAGGCGCTGAGTCGCGTTCGCTCCGGAGCCCGCGAGGTTCCTGAGGTAGTCGATGCGGAGCCCCGGACCGGCCAGGAAGTCACCCTCGGCGTAGACCAGCCCCGCGGATCCCACGCGCACCCCGTTCCCGTTGTGGACGAGCGTGTCGAGCAGCGCGACGACGTCCCAGGAGCCGTCGTCGGCGATCACGGCGCGCTCGAAGGTGCGGATCTGTCGGCCGGCGACGAAGTCCTGCCGGCTCAGGACGAGCTCGGATTGCTGGGGCGCGAGGGCGGGGAGGGCGAGCAGGAGTGCGGGAAGCATGGGGGAAGCTCTGGTTCTGGGTTCGATCCCTCCAGTGACCGGGGCGCGCCGGTGTTGGCCGCTTTTTCCGGCCGGCGGGCTCCGGGGATCGCCCCCGGGTATCTTCCCAGGGCTGCTCCTCCCCGTGAAGGCGCTCTATCCCCCCTTCCTCGCGCCCCAGGACCTGCCGCGGCGCGTCCTGATCGTGGCGCCGCACCCCGACGACGAGGTCTTCGGCTGCGGCGGCATGCTGGCCTGGCACGGACGCCTGGGGGCCAGCGTGCGCATCGTGGTCCTGTCGGACGGGGCGGCGGGGGACCCGGGACACCGCGACGAGCACATCGTGGCCACGCGCCGGCGCGAGTCCCTGGCGGCCGGGGCGGTGCTGGGGCTTGCCGAGAGCGACTACCGCTTCCTCGACCTGCGCGACGGGCAGCTCGCGCGCGTGGCCGACCTGGATCAGCGCATCGCGCGCGAGCTGGAGGAGTTCCAGCCGGAGCTCGTCTACGGACCCTCGCCGCAGGAGCTGCACCCCGACCACCGCGCCACCGCGCGCGCCCTGATCGCGGCCCTGGGACGCGGCCCGCGCCGGCGGGTCTTCCTGTACGGGGTCAACTCGCAGGTCGTGGCCAGCGTGCTGTTCGACACGACGCCCGTGCGCGCGCTCAAGGTCGCGGCGGTCGAGTGCTTCGCGAGCCAGATCGCCTACCACGACCTGGTCAAGAAGGGCACGGCCGTCGACATCTCGCGCACGGTCAACGTCGAGGATCCGGGCGTCGTCTACATGGAGGGCTACGCCCAGGTGTGGAGCGACGAGCTCGCGCCCTACGAGCGCGACGTGAATGCGCTCGTCTCGCGCGTGCAGGGCGCCGAGCGCAGCGCGGCCGAGGCCCGCGGGCTGCCGGCCACGACGGCCGTGATCTCGACCTGGAACAAGCGCGAGGTCGTGCGCGCGAACCTGCGCTCGATCCGGGCCCAGAGCCTGCCCTTCGCGGCCGTGGTCGTGGTCGACAACGCCAGCACCGACGGCACGGCCGAGATGATCGCGGCCGAGTTCCCCGAGGTGCGCCTGATCGTCATGCCGCACTCGGCCCACGGGGCCTGCGAGACCTTCAACGTCGGCTTCGCCAGCGCCACGACCGAGCTGGTGGCGATCCTGGACGACGACGTCGAGCTGCCGCCCGACTGGCTCGCGCGGGCCACCGAGCGCCTGGTCAGCGAGCCGGAGACGACCGCCATCGTCTCGACCGAGACGATCGAGCCGGGCATGCCGCCGGAGTACATCGCGGCCTCGAAGGCGCGCGGACGGCGCTACATGAGCACCTTCCGCGGCTGCGGCTCGCTGGCGCGCAGAGCGGCCCTGGCCCGCGCCGGCTACTACGACGAGCGCCTCTTCATCTACGGCAACGAGCGCGACCTGACCTGCCGGCTCCTGAACCTGGGCTACCGCGTGCTGCAGGACCCGGAGATCGAGATCCACCACGCGACGCCCTTCGGGATCCAGATGGGCAAGCGCAGCCTCTACTACCACGCGCGCAACGCCTGGCTGACGATGCTGAAGTACGCGCCGCTCGAGGACCTCCTGCGGCTGCCGTTCCTGGTGGTCACGAAGGTCCTGCTGCGCGGCGAGTCGCGCGAGGCGGCCGGGGCCGCCACGGACGCGACCGGCACGATCGGGATCGGGCGCGCGCTGCGCGCGACGCCGGGGGCGCCCTGGATCCTCCTCAAGGCGGCGCTCAGCGTGCTGTGGAACGTGCCCTACTGCCTGCGCCGCCGCCAGCCGGTGCACGCGCCGGACTTCCGGCTGCCGCTGGGCTGAGGACCGCGGAGCGCGGTCAGCCCGTCTCTACTCGCTGCGTTCCAGCTCCTCGTCGTCGTCGCCGACGTACCCGAGCCCGCGCAGCTCCTCCATATCGACCTCCGGCAGGACCGGATCGGGCTTCACCGGCAGGCGCCTGCGCTCGAGCGCGGAGCGCTCCTGGGAGGCGCGCAGGTGGGCCTGGAGACGCTCGACGATCTCCGGGTGGTCGGAGGAGACGTCGCGCAGGAGGTGCGGGTCGCTCGGCAGGTGGTAGAGCTCCGCGAAGGGGCCCCTGAGGGCCGCGCGGGCCTCGGCCATGGCGTGCTTGGCGCGCGGGCCGCTGGCGAGGGCCGCGCCCATGCTCTTCAGGAAGTAGTCCGGACCGAGGTCGGGGTAGTTCTCCGCCAGCCAGGCGCGGCCGCGCGCGCTCAGCACGCACTGCACGCGCGCGCCGGGGCTGGTGACGACCAGGCGCCACTCGCCCTCGGTCACCGAGCCCGAGGCCAGGCGCCCGTTCTCGTGGAAGATGGGGCGCGGCTCGAGCGCCTGGCCCGCGAGCAGCGGCACGATCGAGCGGCCCTGCAGGCCTTCGGGCGGCGCGAGCGCGGCCAGCTCGGCCAGGGTCGGGTAGAGGTCGAGGAGCTGCACCGGCGTCGCGACGCGCGTGCCGCCGTGCGCGCCGCCCGGCAGGCGCAGGAGGAAGGGCACGTGCAGGACCTGCTCGACGTGCGTGCCGTGCCCGAACTTGTAGTCCGGCTGGCTCAGGGCCTCGCCGTGGTCGGCGGTCACGATCAGGATCGCGCCGTCGAGCCGGCCGCGCCGGCGCAGCTCGGCGAACAGGGCGCCGAGGGCCTCGTCCACCGCGCGCACCTCCTCGTCGTAGCGCGCCACGATCGGGGCCGTGCGCATGCGCTCGGGGTAGGGCGGCTTCTCGTAGTAGTCGCGCACGTCCGAGAGGTCGACCACCGCGAAACCGCCCTCGCCGACCGGCAGCTCGAGGTCCGGCGGGCCGTGCGGGTCGTCGGCGAAGCGGTCCTTGAACTCCGGCGGCGGCAGGTAGGGCTCGTGCGGGTCGAGCGCGTTCACGAACAGGAAGAAGGGCTCGTCCGGGCCCAGGCCGTCGATCCACTCCAGGGCGCGCGGCACCAGGGCGCGGATGCCGCCCTGCGGGTCGCGCGCGGTGATCTCGGCCGCCGCGGTGTCGTAGACCTCGAAGCCCTGGCCGATCCCGAGCGCCGGCCGGAGCTGGGGGTTGTCGACGAAGGCCGCCGTGCGATAGCCGGCCGAGCGCAAGAGCTCGGTCAGCGTCACGCGCTCCTCGGGGACGCGCAGGATCTCCCAGGCCCGCGGCGCGCGCCCGTGCAGGGCCCGGAACTCCTCGCGGTCGATGGCCGAGCACTTGGGCAGCAGGCCGGTGAACTGCGAGACGTAGCTCGGCCCGGTGAAGGGCGCGTTGGCCAGGCAGCGGTCGAACACGACCGACTCGGCCGCCAGGGCCAGGAGGTGGGGGGTCGTGTCGCGGGCGTAGCCGTGCAGCGAGGTGCTGCCGGCCCCCAGCGTGTCGATGCTCAGGAAGACGATCGAGGGGCGCGCTCCCGAGGCTGCGTCGCCACCGGCCGGCCCGGGTCCGGGGTCACCACAGGCGAGGAGGCCCGCCAGGGCCAGGGCCAGCACGACAGCCTGTTTCACCGCGGGAAGTCTAGCCGATCGAGAGATCGGCTTCAGATTGCGCCGTCAGCGTGACCGCACCGGTTCTCCGGGCGGGCGTCCGCCCGCCCGGTGATCCGGTGCGCGGATGTTACGGACAAGCGCCCGCCCCTCGTGAGGTGATGCGCGCAGGTTATCGGGGCGGCAATGACCCCTACGCACGGCGGACCGCGAGCGTACGCTCTGCGGCGGTCGAGCCGCGCCAGGTCGACGGCGTAGGTTCCGGAGAGGTGACTGCCATGCTGCGTCTCGCTCCCCTTCCGTCGCGCGGGCTGATCCGGCTCGTTCCGCTGGCGTCGCTGCTCCTGCTCGGCCAGGCGCCCGCGGGCGCCCAGGGGCTACGCGTCAACGGACCGTTCGTGCGCGCGCCGCAGACGCTGTCCTACGTGCACGAGTTCTGCGTCGCGCCGGGCGGCACGCGCGTCGCGTTCCTCGCGAATCTCGACGGTGGCCTCGGGCGCTGGGAGCTCTTCGCCGCGCCCGTGGCCGAGCCGGCCGCGTACGTCCGGCTGTCCACCCCGGGCGCATCCTGCGCCGGACCCCTCGTGATCGGGGCCGGGCGCGTGGTCTACCAGGAGTGGCCGCCGGGCGGCGCAGCCGGGGAGCTCCGCAGCGTGCCGCTCGACGGGAGCGCACCCTCGGTGCGGCTGAGCCCGGACCTCGGCTCCGCGCGGCTCTACACCCCGCGGCTCTCCGCGTCGCTGCAGCGGGTGCTGTTCCTCGCCCACTCGTCGACGGACCGGCTGTGGAGCGCGCCGCTCGACGGCAGCGCTCCCGCCGTCCAGCTCGGCCTGCCGTTCGTCGCCAGCGGCGGCGTGCGCGAGTGGGCGCTCACGGCCGACGGGCGCACGGTGGTCTTCAGCGCCGATCGCGTGACCGCCGGCCTGGTCGAGCTGTGGCGCGCCCCGGCCGACGGGAGCGCCGGCGCCGTGCGGCTCAGCGGCGGGCTGCCGGTGGCTGCCGACGAGGGCGAGGACTTCGCGCTCTCGGCCGACGGCAGCCGCGTGGCGTTCACGACGGCCTGGAGCGGCGCGGGGATCGGCCTCTACGGCGCGCCGCTCGACGCGAGCGCGGCGCCGGTGCGCCTGGACGACGACGAGGCGGTGCTCTCGACGGGACATGCATTCCGCCTGACGGCCGACGGCTCGACCGTGATCCACGAGTCCGAGCTCGCCGGCTCGTGGGGCAACGTGCTCTGGAGCGTCCCGGCGGCGGGCGGGACGGCCGTCCGCCTCGGCGCGCACGCGCCGGGGACGGGGACCTTCGAGCTGACGCCGGACGGAGCGCGGGTCGTCTACCTCTCGAGCCACGCGGGCAACCGGCCCGAGCTCTACAGTGCCTTCCTCGACGGCAGCCCGGCCGTGCGCCTGACGGAGCCGCGCCCCTCCGGCTCGACGACGGCGCCGCTGCCGTTCGTGACCACGGCGGATTCGCGCCGGGTGCTCTACCTGCTCGACCAGGAGCAGAGCGGCGTCCGCGAGCTCTGGAGCGTCCCGCTCGACCACGCCCAGCCGCCGGTGCGCCTGAACGGGCCACTGGGGGCGAACAGCGACGTCACGCACTTCGCGCTGGCGGGAGCGCGCGTCGTCTACCGCGCCGACGAGGAGCACGACGAGCGCTTCGAGCTCTACGCCGCACCCGTCTCGGGCGCGGCGCCGCGCACCCGCACCAGCGGGCCGCTCGAGCTGCACGGCGACGTGACCGAGTTCGCGCCGACGCGCGCGGGCCTGCGCGTGCTCTACCTCGCCGACGCGGGCCCCGACGGGACGTTCACGCTGTGGAGCGCGCCCACGGCCGGAGGCGGGGCCGCCATCGAGCTCTCCATGCCCTTCGAGCCCGGGCCCGTCGTGGGCGGGGTGGGCGAGTTCGCCTGGGCCGCCGGCGGCACGCGCCTCCTCTACGGCGCGATCGACAGCCTGGCCTACCTCGCGCCGCGCAAGGGCGTGTTCTCCGCCGACCTCACGGTGCGGGACCCGGAGGGACGCTTCCCGGTCGAGCACCTCGGCAGCGGCGCCGGGCTCACGCTCGGCCCGGGCGGGGTGCGCTGCGCCTTCAGCCTGGTCGATCCCTGGTGCGACGTGCCGCCCTGCGACGTCACGCTGTTCACCACGCGCACGGACGGGAGCGAGGCCTTCGTGGCGCTGCGGGAGGAGCCCGAGGCCGTCGGTCCGGTGCGCTTCAGCCCGGACGGGCTCCACACGGCCTTCCTCTGGCACCACCCGTACGTCTACCCGGCGACCCAGGTGCTCCATCTCGGCCCGTCCGACGGCAGCGCACCCGAGCTGGCCGTGAGCGGGCCGGGCGCGACCTTCGTGGAGTTCGAGTTCTCCCCCGACGGCGCGTACCTGGTCTACACCGAGCGCAGCGCCGAGCGCGACCACCTGTACTGCGTTCCGGTCGATCTCTCCGCGCCGCCACGCGCGCTGAACCCGGCCTTCTTCGACCCGCTCCAGGACGTGCGCGCCTTCCGCCTCACGCGCGACGGGCGCGTGGTCTTCCTGGCCGATCCGGTCGTGCCGGAGGCCTTCGAGCTGTGGATCGCGCCGCTCGACGGGAGCGCGGCGGCCATGCGCCTCGGGCCGCCCGGGGACCCCCTGGCGCAGATCGAGCCGGACTTCCGCATCACCTCCGACGACGCCCACGCCGTGTACGTGGTCGAGCGCGAGCTGTGGAGCGTTGCGCTCGGGAGCGGGGCGGCCGTGCGGCTCAGCGCGGTGGGCACCTCCGGCTCGGGCCTCGTCGCGCCGCTCGCCGGGCGCTCGCAGCTCGAGCTCGCACCGGACGGCACGCGCGCGGTGTACCTGGCCGGACAGGATGCGCTCGGCGTGCGCGAGCTCTTCGTCGTGCCGGTGGCCGGCGGCGTGCCGCCCGTGCGCCTGCACCCGGCCCTCGGACCCCAGCGTGGCATCGAGCCCTCGGGCTTCGCCGTCTCGGCCGATTCGGCCTGGGCCGTGTTCGCCGCCGACCTGGCGGGCGACGGCGTGCTCTCCCTCCACAGCGCGCCGCTGTCGGGCGGCTCCCAGCCGCTCGAGCTCGCCGGTCCGTTCGTGTCCGGTGGCGAGCTGTTCGTCGACTTCGTGGCCGGGATCCGCGCCACCTTCGCGCTCACGCCGGACGCGCGCAGCGCCGTCTACCTCGCCGACCAGGAGGAGGACGAGCGCGTGGAGCTCTACACCGCGCCGCTCGACGGCAGCGGGCCCGCGCGCCGCCTGAACCGCACGCTCCCCCCCGGCGGCGACGTGAGCTCGTTCGCGCTGCAGCCCGCGGGCCGGTGGGTCGCGTACCGCTCCGACCAGGACATGGACGAGTGCTTCGAGCTCTTCGTGAGCCTGCTCGACGCCGGCCGCTGGCTGCCGGCCGATCCTCCGCGGCCGCTGCGCTTAGCGCCTGCCGCTCGAGCGCTCGGCAGGAGACCGCCGCGTCCGGTGCAGCCGGACGCGGCGGCGGGTCGTGCGCGCGCGGCTACCGGAGGCGCCTCTGGTGCTGTTCCACGCGCCGCACGAGCTCGCGCGGCGGAGCGGCCTGGA
>DASVAP010000185.1:0-7407 GCA_036376275.1 Planctomycetota bacterium
GAAGACGCGGAGGGCGCGGAGAGGAGAGAGGGGAGAAGAGTCAGCCTGGAGCCTGGCGCTCCCGGGGGAGGCGTTAGATTGGGCGCCCCATGCTGCTCCTCGTCGCGCTCGGGTGTCTCGCGCTGGCCGTTCCCGAGGATCCTCCGCTGCGCGTCTTCCTGCGCGCCGGGCCGAAGACCCATGGCGAGGGCGAGCACGACCACCCGCGCTTCCTCGCGGAGTGGAAGCCGCTGCTCGAGGCGCGCGGCTGCACGGTGGACGGTGCGCTGGTCTTCCCGAGCGCGGAGCAGCTCGAGGCGAGCGATGTGCTCGTGCTCTACGCCGCCGACGGGGCCTCGATCCACGGCGACGAGCGCGCGCGGCTCGAGCGCTTCCTCGCGCGGGGCGGGGGCCTGGTCGTGCTGCACGACGCGGTGTGCGGCGACGACCCGCACTGGTTCAAGACGGTCGCCGGCGGGGCCTGGGAGCACGGGCGCGCGAAGTACCTGGAGGGCGAGATCGGGCTCGTGTTCGCCGACCGCACGCACCCGATCACGGCCGGCGCGGCCAACTTCGACCTCGCGGACGAGATCTACTGGGACCTGCACCTCGATCCGCGCGCGCGCGTGCTCGCGAACTCGTTCCACACGCCCTTCGACGTCACGCCCCAGATGTGGACCTTCGAGCCGGGGCCGTACCGCGCCTTCGTCTCGATCCAGGGGCACCTGGCGCGGAGCTTCGCGCACCCGGCCTGGCGCACGCTGCTCCTGCGCGGGATCGCCTGGGCCGGCGGGCGCGCGGCGGATGCGCTCGTCACGCCCGAGGAGGTCGCGGCCCTGCGCTACCCCCTGGGCGGCCCGCGCGCGCCCGAGCAGGCGGCCGAGGCGCTGGTGCTGCACCCGGACTTCGCGCTCGCGCTGATCGCGGCCGAGCCGCTGGTCGTCAACCCGATCTCGCTCGACTGGGACGCGCGCGGGCGCATGTGGGTCGCGCTGACGCCCAGCTACCCGGACAAGCGGGAGTTCGGCGGCGAGGCGCGCGACGAGGTCGTGATCCTGGCCGACGGCGACGGCGACGGGCGCATGGACGGCCGCACGGTCTTCGCGGACGGCCTGGACCTCGTCACCAGCCTGGTCCTCCACGAGGACGGCGTGATCGTGGCCCAGGCGCCGGAGATCCTGTGGCTGCGCGACACGGACGGTGACGACCGCGCCGACGTCCGCACGGTGCTCTACTCCGGCTTCGGCTACGGCGACACGCACGCCGTCGTCAGCAACCTGCGCTGGGGCCTCGACGGCTGGGTCTACGCCACGCAGGGCTACAGCGGCAACGCCTCGCGCCACGTCACGGGCGCCGACGGCAAGGACCACGGGCACATCGGCAACGGCCTCCTGCGCTTCCGTCCCGATGGCAGCGCGATCGAGATGGTCAGCGCCTACGGCTCGAACACCTGGGGCCTCGACTTCACCTCCGACGGCGAGCTGCTCTTCACGATGGCCAACGGCTCGCACCTGCGGCACGTGGTCGTGGAGGAGGCCCAGCTCGCGCGCGGGCGCCTGCCGGGCGTCGAGAGCTGGCACGACGTGACCGACCACCAGCGCGTCTTCCCGCTGCGCAGCCACGAGCGCCCGCCCTACCAGCAGATCGACTTCGTCGGGGCCTTCACGGGCGCCTCGGGTGCCTGCCTCGCGACCGGCGGTGCCTGGCCGGGGGACTGGGACGGCGGCCACTTCGTGTGCGAGCCGACGGTGAACCTGGTGCACCACGACCGGCTCGCGCCGCGCGGCGTCACCTTCCAGGCCACCAAGGCGCGCGAGGCGGAGTTCCTGGCCTCGACGGACCTGTGGTTCCGCCCCGTGCACCTGCGCTTCGGGCCCGACGGGGCGCTCTACGTGCTCGACTTCTACAACCAGGCCGCGGTCCACAACGACACGCGCGGCCCGCAGCACGGCCCGACCAACGCCGCGGTGCGGCCCGACCGCGACCACGCCCACGGGCGCATCTGGCGCATCCAGCACCGCTCCGCGCGGCCGATGGTGGCGCCCGACCTGGCGCGGGCGGGGGAGCGCGAGCGGGTCGGGGCGCTCTCGCACCCCAACGCCTGGGTGCGCGGCACGGCCCTGCGGCTCCTGTGCGAGCGCCCGACGCTCGAGCCGGCCACGCAGCAGGCGCTGCTGACCAGCGCGGTCAACGCTCCCACCCCGGCCGGACGTCTGCAGACCCTGTGGGTCCTGGCGCGGCGCGATCCCGAGGCCCTGATCGCGGCCCTGCCGGCCACGCTGCGCGATCCCGACCCGGGCGTGCGCAAGAACGCGCTGCGCGCGGCGGCCACGCTCGACGACTGGCGCCTCGCGCGCGTCTTCCCGCGGCCCGAGAACCTGCTCGACGAGCCCGACGCGCGCGTGCGCCTGGTCGCGGCCCCGCTGCTCGCGCGGCTGCTGCCCCAGTCGGCCTTTCCGCGCCTGATCGAGCTCACGCGGCGCCTGGAGGACGACTGGAGCCGCTCGGCGGTCCTGGCCGTCGCCGCGCGCCGTCCGGCAGCCTTCGTACAGGCCCTGCTGGTCGAGCCGCTCGCGCCGCCCCTCGAGCGCATCCTGCGCGCGCTCGTGGCGCGCGTGGCGCGCGCGAACGAGCTCGGTCAGGCGGTCGAGCTCGTCACCAGCCTCGGCGAGCGCGGCGCGCGCCTCTCCGCGGTCGCGGTGCCGGTGCTGGAGGAGCTGGCACGCGGCCTCCCGGCTGCGAATCGGCCCTGGCCCTCGCCGCGCCTGGACGAGGCCCTGATCCGGCTCCTGAGGAGCTCCGAGCTCGAGATCGCGCTGGCGGCGCTGCCGCTGGCGGCGCGCTGGAGCGACTCGCGCAAGGTCGCCGACGAGCGCGCGGCCCTCGGCACGCGCCTGGGCGCGACCGTGGCCGACGAGGCCCGCCCGCTGGAGCTGCGCCTCGCGGCGCTGGAGGCCCTGCTGGCCCTCGACGCGCGGCGCGCGGAGGGGCTCGAGCTCGCGGCCGGCTTCCTCGACCCGCTCCACCCGCTCGAGGTGCAGGGGCGCGTGATCGAGCTCCTCGGTCCGCGCGTCGAGGCCGCGCCGACGCTGTGCGCGCGCTTCGGCGCGCTCTCGCAGCCGGCGCGCGAGCGGATCCTGGTCCACCTCCTGGCGCGCCCCGAGGCGAGCGCCGCGCTGCTGGCGGCCCTCGAGGCGGGCGAGTTCCGCGCGGCCGAGCTCGGACCCCAGGGGCTCTTCCGCCTGCGCAACCACCCCGACGCGCCCACGGCCGAGCGCGCGCGGGCGCTGCTGGCCGGGCTCGTGGGCGTTGAGCGCTCCGACAAGGACGCGCTGGTGGCCGAGCTGACGCCGCTCGTCGACCAGCCCGGCGACGCCGCGCGCGGGCGGATCCTGTTCGAGCAGAACTGCGGCAACTGCCACACCGCCGCCGGGGCCGAGGCGCGCGGCGGCGTGGGCCCGGACCTGACCGGCATGGGCGCCCACGGCGCGCGCGAGCTCCTGCCGTTCCTGCTCGACCCGAACCGCGCGGTCGAGCCGGCCTTCCTCGAGTACGTGGCCGAGACGGTCGACGGCGAGCTGATCGACGGTGTGATCAAGCGCGAGACGAGCGAGGCGCTGCTCTTCGCGAACTCGGCCGGCGAGCGCGAGGTGCCGCGCGCGCGCCTCGCCAGCCTGCGCTCGACCGGGCGCTCGCCCATGCCGACCGGCTTCGAGTCGCTGGGGGCCGAGGGGCTGCGCGACCTCCTCGCCTTCCTGGCCGGCGAGTGGTCCGGCTTCCGCGTGCTCGACCTGAAGCCCTACTGCTCGTCGAGCACCTCGCGCGGCCTCTACGACACGCGCCACGACGCCAACCCGATGCGCTTCCGCCAGCACGGCGTGGTCGGGGTCGGAGGCGTGCCCTTCGAGCTGCTCGATCCGGCGCGCATGCAGGAGGAGAAGAACACGCTCACGCTGCGCGGCGGCCTGGCGGAGGGCTGGCAGTCGCACGGCTACCCGCAGCGCGTCGAGCTCCCGCTCGGCTTCGCGCTGCGGCGCCTGCACGTCCTGGGCGGGATCGCGGCCTGGGGCTACCCCTACACCGGCGAGCGCGCGCCGGCCGTGAAGCTGACCTGGATCTACGCCGACGGCCAGCGCGAGGAGCGCGTGCTCGTCGACGGGACCGAGTTCGCCGACTGGATCGGACGCCACGAGGTACCGGGCTCGACCTGGGTCGACCTCCTGGCCGAGGGCAGCTGGGGCCAGGCGCGCACCTTCCACGTCGACCCGGCGCGCTCGGACGTGATCGTCGACACGCTCGTGCTCGAGAGCTTCGACAACCACCTCGCGCCGACCTTCCTCGCCCTCACCGCCGAGCTCGGGGGGCCCGGCTCCAGCCCGGCCCCGGGACCGTCGGGCTCCAGCCCGGCTCCTCCTCCTTCTTCCCCCCCGCCCGCCCTCCTCCTCTTCGGCGGCGGCTCCAGCCACGACTACCCGCGCTGGTTCGACCGCGAGGACCGCTCCGTCCTGGCGACCCTCGACCTCCCCCTCGCCTACAGCGACTCGCCCGCCGAGCTGGCGCGGCTGCTCGACTCCCTCGCCGTCCTCGTCCTCTCGAACAACCAGCCCCTGGCCGATCCCGCGCTGCGCACGCGTCTCCTCGACTTCGTCGCGCGCGGCGGTGGCCTCGTCCTGGTGCACGCCGCCACCTGGTACAACTGGCCGGACTGGCCCGAGTACAACCGCGTGCTCGTCGGCGGCGGCACGCGCAGCCACGAGAGCTACGGCGAGTTCGCCGTGCGCGTCACGGCCGAGCACCCCGTCACGGCCGGTGTCCCGCCCAGCTTCACGATCCGCGACGAGCTCTACCGCTTCGAGCCCGATCCGGTGGGGGCGGGCGAGGTCCTGGCGACCGGGACCTCGCTCGCCAGCGGGGCCGAGCACCCGGTGCTGTGGACCCGCAGCCACGGCCAGGGTCGTATCGTCGCCCTGACCCTCGGGCACGACGGCGCGGCCCACGAGCATCCGGCCTACCGCGCCCTGCTGGCGAACGCCGTGCGCTGGGTGAGGCGCTGATCACGGTCGGGCACGCGTACCCCGCGCGGGATCCGGCGTAGAATGGGCGCATGGTGGTGAGGGACGCCGAGGGGGGCGACGCGACGCGGGCCGCACGCGTCCTGCGCGGCCAGAACGAGGCGCTCGAGGCGCTGGCGCGCGGGGCCGAGCTCGTGGACGTGCTCGGACGGCTCGCCCGCAACGCCGAGGCCTGCTTTCCCGGGATGCGCTGCTCGATCCTGCAGCTCGGGGACGATGGCCGCCTGCACGGCGCGGTGGCGCCGAGCATGCCCGACTTCTACGTGCGCGCGATCGACGGGCTCGAGGTCGGCCCGACGGTCGGCTCCTGCGGCGCGGCCGTGGCGCTGCGCCGCCGCGTGGTGGCCGAGGACGTCGAGACGCACCCGAACTGGGTCGCCTTCCGCGAGCTGACGCGCCTGGCCGAGGTCCGCGCCTGCTGGTCCGAGCCGTTCTTCGGGGCCGACGGGGCGGTGCTCGGCACCTTCGCCATGCACTACGCCGAGCCGCGCGCGCCCGGGCCGGAGGAGCTCGAGTTCATCGCCTCGAGCGCGCACCTGGCCGGCATCGCCGTCGAGCGCAAGCGCGACGAGGAGCGCCACCGCGTGGCCGAGGAGCGCTTCCGCCAGGTGACCGAGTCGATCCGCGAGGTCTTCTACCTGACCGCGTGGGACGAGTCCGCGCCGGTGCAGGAGGTGCTCTACGTCAGCCCGGCCTACGAGACGCTCTGGGGACGCTCGTGCCAGAGTCTCTACGACGACCCGCGCAGCTGGTCCTACGACATCCACCCCGACGACCGCGCGCGCATGGTGCAGGCCTTCCTGGCCGGTGCCACCAAGGGCACCTACGACGTCGAGTACCGGCTCGTGCTGCCCGGCGGACGCGTGCGCTGGATCCACGACCGCTGCTTCCCGATCCGCGACGCCGCGGGACGCACCTACCGCATCGCCGGGATCTCCGAGGACGTGACGAACTACAAGGAGATCGAGCTCTCCCTGCGCGAGAGCCGCGAGACCCTGTGCCGCACGCGCGACCAGGTCGAGGCCCTGCGGCGCGCGCAGGTCGAGTCGCTGGCCTCGGAGCTGCTCCTGGCCGAGGAGCGCGAGCGGCGGCGACTGGCGATCGACCTGCACGACGGCCTCAACCAGACGATCACGCTCGTGCGCCTGCGCCTCGGGGAGCTCCTGGCTCGCAGCACCAGCGCGGAGCGCGCCGAGCTGCGCGAGATCGCCGCGCTGGTCGACCAGGCCAACCAGTCGGCGCGCTCGCTGACCTTCCAGCTCTCGCCGCCGATCCTGCACGACCTGGGCTTCGAGCCGGCCCTGCAGTGGCTGGTGGAGGACGTCGGGCGCACCTACCGCCTCGCGATCCAGCTCGACTCGCCCGAGGAGCCGAGCCCGCTCTCCGAGCGCCTGCGCGTGCTGCTCTTCCGCGCCGTGCGCGAGCTCCTGATCAACGTCGCCAAGCACGCCGGGGCGCGCTGCGCGCGCGTGCGCCTCCAGCGCGGCACGGCCGAGATCTGCATCGTGGTCGAGGACGACGGCCAGGCCTTCGACGCCGAGGCGCTCGGCAGCCGAGGGCTGGGGCTATCGGGCATCCGCGAGCGCCTGAGCCACCTGGGGGGGGCGATGTACATCGCCTCGGCCGCCGGACACGGCACGCGCGTGACGCTCGTGGCTCCGCTCGAGCCGGCCGGCCTGGCGGAGGCGGCGCCGTGAGCCTGCGCGTCCTCCTGGTCGACGACCACCAGCTCCTGCGCGAGGGGCTGCGGCGGATCCTCGAGGCGACCGGTGACATCCAGGTCGTGGGCGAGGCCGACGACGGCGGCGCGGCCCTGGCGGCGGTCGAGGCGCACCATCCGCACGTGGTCGTGATGGACGTCGGCATGCACGGCCTCAACGGCATCGAGGCGACGCAGCGCCTGCGGCGCACGCACCCGGGGGTGCGGGTCGTCGCGCTCTCGGCCCACGCCGACAAGCGCTACGTGCGCAACATGGTGCGCGCCGGGGCCGCGGCCTACGTGCTCAAGGAATCCGCCAGCGACGACCTGCTGCGCGCCGTGCGCGCCGCGGCCCACGGCGAGCACTACCTCTCGCCGCGCGTGACCGGGGCGCTGCTGGAGAGCTGGAGCGCGCCCGCGCCCGAGCCCGGCTCGGCCGACGAGCGCCTCGGGCCGCGCGAGCGCGAGGTGCTGTGCCTGCTGGCCGAGGGCAAGACCTCGAAGGAGATCGCGCGCACCCTCGGCCTCAAGGTCAAGACGGTCGAGACCCACCGCCGCAACCTGGCGCAGAAGCTCGACCTGCACAGCGTGGCCGAGCTGACCAAGTACGCGGTGCGCGAGGGGCTGACCGGGCTCGACTGAGCGGCAGGCCACCCT
>DASVAP010000187.1:0-10028 GCA_036376275.1 Planctomycetota bacterium
ACCCGCCGCATCTCGAACACCCCGTGGTCGCCGTTCTCGGCCTCGAAGGTGGCCTGGAACAGATCACCCGTGACGGTGCCCTCGTAGCGGTAGAGGCCGCCGGCCAGCGACCCGAGGTCCTGGCGGCCGCGGAAGCGCAGCGTGCCGTCGTCCGCCGCGAGGACGTGGAACACGGTCTGGTAGCGGAAGTAGAGGATCGAGGCGTAGGTCGAGAAGAAGTCGGCGCGGTAGTGGAGCTCGTCCGCGCGCGTCAGCAGGCAGCGCAGGCCGCCCTGGTGGCCGTTCCAGGCACTGCGCCACTCGCCGGCCCAGCGGCCCTGCATCCCGGCCGGCTCGGCGGGCGCGTCGAAGGCGGCCCAGGCGCGCTGGAAGCGGAGCGCGCCGCAGCCGGAGGCGAGCAGCGCGAGCAGTGCGCCGGCGAGGGCGCGCCGCAGCGCTCCGGAGCGGCTCGAGCGACGGGGGGTCATTGCGACGCGCGAGTCTAGCGATCCGGCGCGGGGCGCTCGGACGCGCCGGCCGCCGGGTGCCGGGCGCGCTACGATGCACGGGAATGAGAGCCGTGCTCGCCCTCGGGCGCGCCGGGCTCGCGGGCCTCCTGCTGGCGGCCGCGGCGGCCGGCCAGGACGTGATCGGGGCCTTCCCGGTGGTCGAGGTCCCGCCCGAGAACCCGCTGACGCCGGCGAAGGTGCGCCTCGGGCAGGCGCTGTTCCACGAGGAGCAGCTCTCCTCCGACGACACGATGGCCTGCGCCACCTGCCACCGCCTGGAGCTCGGCGGCGGCGACCCGCGCACCGGCGCGCGCCATCCGGGGGCCGACGGACACCTCGGCACGGCGGACGACGAGCTCGGCTCCTTCGGGGTCCCGCGGCGCGACCGCGCGGGCCAGGCGCAAGCGCACCCCGTCTTCGGCGGCGAGCGCCAGGTCACGCCGCGCGCGCCGCCGACCGTGATCGGCGCGGCCTTCTTCAACCTGCAGTTCTGGGACACGCGCGCGTTGCCGGTCTTCCGCGACGAGGCCGGCGCGGTCGTGATCGCGCAGTACGGCTCGCTCGAGAGCCAGGCCGTCGTGCCGCCCATGGCCAGCGCCGAGATGGCCCACGAGGGCCGCACCTGGGCCGAGCTGACCGCGAAGCTCGCGCGCGCGCGGCCGCTGGCGCTGGCCAGCGACGTCCCGCCGGCCCTGGCGGAGTTCGCCGGCGACGCGGCCGATTACGGGCCGCTCTTCGCGAAGGCCTTCGGCACGCCGGAGGTCACGCGCGAGCGCATCGCCATGGCGCTCGCGAGCTACGAGCGCACGCTCGTGCCCGACCAGAGCCCCTTCGACCTCGGCACCCTCAGCGAGCGCCAGCAGCGCGGGTTCGAGCTCTTCAAGGAGCACGGCGCTTGCGAGCTGTGCCACCCCTCGGCCAACGGGCTCTTCTCGGACGGCGCGCGCAGGACCATCTCGCTCCCCGACCACGACCGCCCCGTCAAGACGCCCACGCTGCGCAACGTCGGCCTGCGCCCGCGCTACATGTCGAGCGGGCAGCTCACGACCCTCGACCAGGTGGTGCGCCACTACCAGAAGCTCGGCTTCATCCACTTCGACACGCCCGAGGACCGCGCCGCGCTGCTCGATTTCGTCGCGAACGCCCTGACGGACCCGCGCGTGGCCGCGCGCCAGCCGCCTTTCGACCGCCCGACCCTGCGCAGCGAGCGTCCGCCCGAGACCGCGCTCCCGGATCCGGCTCCAGCGGCGGCCAAGGGGAACGCTCCGCGCCCGGCCGACCAGCGTTGAGCGACCCCTCCGCCCGTGAGCCAGGAGCCACGGGCGGAGCCAGCGAACGTCTTGGTCAGCGCGGGTCGGTCGCTCCGCGCACCTGCCTGGAGAGCTTCGCACGCATCAGGTCGAGCGTGCGCGCCGCGAAGGCGAGCTCGGCTCCTCGCGAGCCGGCGTCGCCCAGCGGGCCCTCGAACGGCTTCGTCTGCGACTTGCCGGTCGGAGGCGTCGGGAGCGGCTGCCTGTCCCCGGCGCGACGAGGGTCGTCCAGCGGGGGATCGAGCACGTCCCAGGTGGTCACGGGACCAGTCGGCGGCACGGGGGCTTCCACCGAGCCGGCGTCGCCCAGCGAGCCCTCGAACGGCTTCGTCTGCGACTTGCCGGTCGGAGGCGTCGGGAGCGGCTGCCTGTCCCCCGCACGACGAGGGCCGTCCGGGATTCGAAGGTTGTCCCAGCCGCCCGCCGGGCTCGAGCGCTCGATGTGTGCCCTCGATCCCGAGTCCCGTCGCGCTCCCAGCGCCTCCTCGATCGGCGCGAAGGCCCGCAGCAGAGCCACGGACTCCAGCGCATCGGCCACGTCCGCGGCCCGAGCGAAGGAGAGGACTGCTTCCCCGCCCTCGCTCAGGCCGGTGGAACGGAGGAGGTCGCGTCCGAGGTGGAGCGCGAACCCCTGCTCGTCCCTGGCCACCTCGACGGAGAGATCGAAGGCTTCTCGCAGGCTGGCCAGGCGCGCGCTGCCCACCAGGCGGAGGCGCGTTCGCTCGCCGACGGCCAGACCTTGCACGGACTCGAGCACGCTGCCGTGCTCCACTGCGGGACTCCCCTCCAGGCTCGCGATCGGCGACCCGACGCGGCCATGGAGCTCGAAGCCCTGAGCGGTGATGCCTGGCTGGAACGCCGCCTCGGGCAGCGTCACCAGGAACGACCCATCCAGCTCGAAGATCCCGGGCAGGACCGCACCTCGCGTGTGGGCCTGACCGGCCCCCCCGAGCACGATCGCGCCCACGTTCCCTGGCTGCCCGCCCGACAGCAGGAGGCGGCGTTCCACCGCGCTGCCACCGAGGGTGCCTTGCACGGGAACCCGCACCGTCTCGACGGACAGGTGCAGGCTGTTCTCGAGAGCGATCTCCATGAAGAGAGTCGTGGCGCGCGTTGTCGCGCCCGTGCCTGAGCGGTCCGACTCCTGAGCAGATGAAAGCCCACCGATGAGGAACCCGGCGAGGGCTACTCCCGTCAACTGTTCGCATCTCATGATCTGAGCTCCATTCCCTGAAACAGGCCGCCCTGCGCCCACCAACGCGTTGTTCTGCGGGCGGCCGATAGGCGCACCATACGTGCGAGCGCGAACCGCGAAGCGGGGAAGAAACACTGAGTCGGTCGCGTGGGCTCACCTACGGAGACACGTGCATCGGCAGTGTTCGCAGAGGGCTCGTCGGGTGGACCTCGCGGCCGCCCGTTGTGCGCGAGCAGCGGTGAAGGGCATCATCCCTTCAGGCGAGGGCGCAACGCCCGACCCGCTGCCCGACGAACCCAACCATGATCTCGCGCCCGCTGCTGCTCCTCCTCCCGCTGCTCCTGACGACGCCCGCTTGCCGCGCCCCGGCTCCTGCTCCCGAGGCGTCCCCCGCGCCGACGGAGCGCCGTGCGCGCTACACGCTCGTGCGGATCAAGACCGGACCGAAGAGCGGACAGCTGACGAAGGAGGAGAACGAGCGCGCCTTCGCCGGACACTTCGCGAACATGGAGCGGCTGGCGAACGAGCGCAAGCTGCTGGTGGCCGGGCCCTACGGCTCGACGCGCTCGGATCCGGAGCTGCGCGGGATCTTCGTGCTCGCCAGCGCGAACCGCGCCGAGGCCGAGGCCTGGGCGGCGACCGATCCGACCACGCAGGCCGGAGTGTTCCGGCTGGAGCTCCATGACCTGGCCACGGACGCACCGCTCCTGCGCGCGCTCGAGGCCGACTTCGCCTGGCGCGAGCGCCAGCTCGCCGAGGGCAAGACGCCCGGCCCCGGCGACGGCGCACGGCCCTACGTCCTGCTGACGGCCGAGCACGGCGACCTGGCGCGGCGCGAGCTCGGACCGCTGCTCTCGGCCGAGGGCGGCGTGTTCCTCTTGGCCGAGCTCGACGGCACGCGCGCCTTCGCGCTGCTCGACGCGCCGGACGTGGCCACGGCGCGCGAGCGCTTCGCACCGCAGCTCGAGAACCTCGGCGCGCACGCGCTCGACGACTGGTTCGCCAGCGCGCAGCTCGCGACACTGGTGGAGCGCTGACGGCCGGCCGAGCCCGCCCATGCTCCCCGCCGGCGTCCTGCGCCTCGACACGCCCCCCGCGCGGCTGCGCGCGCTGGCCTTCGTCGAGGGCCTCTCCTACCTCGTGCTGCTCGGGATCGCGATGCCGCTCAAGTACTGGGCCGGAATGCCACTTGCGGTGCGCATCGTCGGCTCGCTGCACGGGCTCCTGTTCGTGCTCCTGATGCTCGGCGTGCTGGAGGGCTGGCGCGGGCGCGGGAAGCCCTTCGCCTGGGCCGTGCGGCTCGGCGTCGCCGCGCTGATCCCGTTCGGCACGTTCTTCCTCGACCGCGAGCTCGCGGCGGACGACGAGGCCTTCCGCGCTGGGCTGGCGCCGAGCGCCGCCCGGGTCGAGCGCCGCGGGGGTCCGTGAGCACGATCCGCATCGCCCTGGCGAGCCTCCCCTTCCCGGCGACGCCGGAGGAGGCGCTCACACGCGCCATGCAGGCCGTGGAGGACGCGACGCGCGAGCGCGCCGAGATCCTGTGCTTCCCGGAGGCCTACGTGCCCGGCTACCGCGCGCCGGGGAAGCGCGTGTCGCCGGCCGATCCACGGTTCCTGGAGCGCGCCTGGAGCGAGGTCGGCTCCGCCGCGGCGCGCGCGAGGGTCGCCGTGGTGCTCGGGACCGAGCGCCTGCTCGCCGAGAAGCCCACCCTCACCGCGCTCGTCCTCGACCGCGACGGCGCGCGCCTCGGCTTCCAGGACAAGGTCCAGCTCGACCCGTCGGAGGAGCCGACCTACGCCGCGGGCGACGGCCGGCGCCTGTTCCAGGTCGGCGCCCTGACCTTCGGCATCGTGATCTGCCACGAGGGCTGGCGCTACCCCGAGACGGTGCGCTGGGCCGCGCAGCGTGGCGCCCAGCTCGTCTTCCACCCGCACTTCCACGAGGCCGAGCCGGGCAGCTTCCGCCCCACGCGCTTCGCGGATCCGCAGAACTCCTTCCACGAGAAGGCGCTGCTCTGCCGTGCAGCCGAGAACACCTGCTGGATCGCGTCGGCGAACTGCGCCAGCCCGGGCGCGCCGACGACCTCGGCCATCGTGCGCCCGGACGGGACGCTGCTCGCGCACCAGCCCTACGGCGAGCCGGGGCTGCTGGTCGCGGAACTCGACCTCGATGCGGCTACGGGGCTCCTGGCACGACGGTGCCGGGCGCCCTACGCGTGAGCGCGGATCCCGCTACAGGCTCCGTGTGCCGCCGCTGGCCGGCGCGCCCGAGCTCGGCGCGATCTTGGAGCTCGGCTCGCAGTCGTAGGCCGACAGGTCCGACTCCAGGAACGGCGTGGGGAGCCCCAGGCCCTCCGACAGGCCGGCGACGCCGTCCGTCGAGGACATGGTGAGGTACGTGAGGCGGATCCGGCCGTCGTAGAAGAGCTCGATCTGGAACCAGCTGGGGTTCGAGGTGGCGTACTCGTAGACGCCGTTCCAGGTCACGGCCATGCGGTCGGGGAGGCGCCGGTAGGAGACGGTGCCGGAGCCGGTCGCGGCCGGGTTGTAGTCGTCGAAGTTGGCCGAGATGCGCGGCGTGTCGAAGTGGTCGGCGAGCGACTCGGTGTAGTCGGAGTCGCCGGTGCCGAAGGTGATGTAGCCGTTGCTGCCGACGTAGAAGCGGTCGTAGGCCGCGCCGTAGAGCTTCACGGTGTTGCCATTCCCGACCAGCACCAGCTCCCAGTCGTCGTCGCTGAGCGGCAGGACGAAGCCGCCGGCCGGATCGGTCGAGAAGCTGCCGTTCCCGGGCCGGGTGCAGGCGTCGTAGGCCTCGAACGAGGCGCTGGGCGTGAAGGTGATGCGCCGGCCGGCCATGTCGAGGGGTCCGAACTCCTCGGTGAAGGCGTCGGGGACCTCCTCGGTGTCGAACTCGTGGCACAGGCCGCCGTTGTCGTCGACGGTCACGTTGCCGGCCGGGTCGGTGGCCGTGAGCGCGAAGGTGTGGGTCGTGCCGTCGGCCAGCCCGCTCAGGACCAGGGTGTGATGCGTACCCTGGCCCGACTGGGCCGTGGCGCTCGGGTTCGCGCAGAGCGTGCCGTAGTCGACGCGGCCGGTGGTGGGCTCGTCGACGTCGAACTGGATCGTCGCGCCGGTGGCGGTGACGTTGCTCACCGCGAGGTTCGAGATCACCGGGCCGGTGCAGTCGATGCCGGCCATGGCCGTCACGGTGACGCCCGTGTTCCCGTTGCCGTCGTCGGCGTCGAGGTAGCTGGCCACGATCGAGTCGCCCTCGGCCACCAGCAGTACGCCCGGGGCGTCCGTGGTCGCGAGCGGCAGGCTGAACGCGAAGGCCGCCGTGGCCGGGCCGGTCTCGGTCAGGGTCAGGACCTCGCCGAGCGGCTCGGAGCTCGAGGTGACGGAGACGTTCACGCTCTCGACGGTGGTGTCGTCCGTGTTCAGGTCGCAGTCGATGACCCGCACCAGGGCCGAGTCCGAGCAGCGGAAGGAGGCGCCGTCCAGCAGGACGATGCCCTGGCTGCCACACTCGATCAGCTCGGGCGCGGCCACGATCGAGAAGCTCTGCGGCCCGCTGGGGACGTTGAAGCCGCGCACCTCGACGCGCCAGCTCCCGGCCTCGGGAGCACCGACGCGCACCTGCTCGATGTTGTTGCGGTGGTCACGGCCCGTGCGCACGGCCGCGGCCGAGGGGTTGAGCGGGTCGAGCGTCCAGGGGAAGTGCTCGACGCCCGAGGGGCTGAAGACGTGCAGGTCCACGTCGTTGACCAGCGCGTTGGTCACGTTGGGCGTGCCCGGGACGTCGTCCCAGGCCACCGTGACCTCGAGCTCGCTGTCGGCCGGCGTCACGTAGACCGTGAAGAACAGCGTCTCGCCCTGGACCACCTGGCGCTCGGCGAAGCTGCCCGTGCGCATCAGGTCGATCGCCGCGGTCGCGCGTACCGAGCCGTAGCCGCTGCGGTAGTCGGGCCCGACGTCGAGGATGTCCACGGCCGACTGGGCCAGCAGGGCCTTGACGGTCGAGTTGCGCGGGTCCGGGCCGCCGAACTGGGCGCGGTAGTCCTGCAGCATCAGGGCCACGATGCCGGTCACCGTGGGGCCGGACATCGACGTCCCGCACAGGGTCGTGTAGGCGCTGTCGCTCGAGGAGTCGCACGAGGTCACGCCGCCGTCGCCCCCGCTCTCGCAGCCGGGGCCGGCGAAGTCCGGCTTGAGGCGCCCGTCGTCGGTCGGGCCCCAGGAGCTGAAGGTCGTCATCGAGTCGTCGTTCGAGTTCAGCGCCCCGATGGCGAGGTGGTTCTTGGCGCCGGCGGGCGGTGCGGTGCTGTAGTAGTCGCCGTAGCCCTCGATGTCGCAGCGACTGCCCTGGCGCTCGTTGCCGGCCGACCACACGATCCGGTAGGGGGCGCCCGAGAGCGAGCCCCGGACGGCCGCGTCGATCAGGCTCGACATGAGCCCGTAGTTGCCCTGGAAGGAGCAGTCGAAGCCGTTCGACTCGGTGTTCGTGCCGATCGAGTTGTTCGAGACCGCCGCGTCGTGGTTGTTGATCGCGTCGGCGTAGTCGGCCTCGAAGTCGCCCGGGTTGGTGTAGAGGAACGTGCCCGTGCCGTCGTACTCGAAGCCGTAGGACTGGAGCGTGACGCCGGGGGCCATGCCGCGGTGCGTCCCGCCGCTGGCGGCGCCGCTGCCGCCGATGGTGCCGGAGACGTGCGTCGCGTGGAAGGAGAGGCCGTCGCCGTCGCGGATGCTCAGGCGCCCGCCGAAGTCGAGGTGGCTCGCGCGCGCCGTCCCGCCGTCGTAGACCATCACCGAGACGCCCGAGCCATCGAGGCCGTAGACCTGCTGGACCACGTTCACCCCGGTGATCACGCGGTTCGACGAGTTCACGTCGACCATGCGCGGGAGCGCCGGCTCGACGTACTGGACGGCGTCCTCCTCGGCCAGGGCGGCCAGGGCGTCGAAGGGGATCTCGACCACGAGCGCGTGGACGGACTCGACCGCGTCGCGGATGCGGCCGCCGTGGCGCAGGATCGCGGCATCGCGCTCGGGGCGGGCGACGTCGGCGTGAAAGAGGACGTAGGTCCCGATGGTGGGCGTCCCGTCCTTCTCGTCCACAACCGTCCAGGCCGGCACCTCGCCGCGCTCGAGCATCGGGTGCAGCTTCCAGGCACGCCGGGGCGCCATGGCCGCCGCCAGCGGCAGGCCGGCGACGGAGGGGGCGTCGAGGGTCGCCGCGCCGGCCGCAGCGAACCAGGCGTGGTTGCCGAGGTAGGCGAGCAGCTCGAGGCCGGCCTCGCCGGCGCGCGCCTTCTCGGACTCGCTCAGGGCGCGCGAGAACTGGACGACGACGTGGCGCCGCTCGCGCGCGACCAGGTTGGCGAGCTCGAGGCTGGTCTCGCCCGGCGAGCGCGCGGGGATCACCGCGGACTGGCCCAGCCAGTCGATGCGCAGCTCGGCCGGGGCCTGGGCTCGGGAGAGCTGCTGGGGGAAGTGCAGGGAGGCGGTCGCGAGGACCGCGGCGACGCTGAGGGCAGAGAGCTGCTGCATGCTCGTGACTTCCTTGGGGGCAGGGCCCGAGGTCGGCAGCCCTCCGGAGGAGAGGCGCCTCGCAGGGGTGAGGACCGGCGGAAGCTACTCGGGATGCGGGGATTGCGAAAGGGGGCGGGGGAGGTTGGGGCGATGGAGGGAGCTCGATGGGGGGAGCTCGACGCTCGACGGGGCCCCGCTCGGGTGCGGGAGCCTCACCCGCGGTCCCCCGGCGCCGGGCGGGCGAGGCCGAAGAGAAGCGAAGGGGCGCCGTGGACCGCCAGGGCGCTGTGCGCTCGCTTCGCGAGCGGTCCACGGCGCCCCTTCGCTTCTCTTCGACCTCACCCGCCCTGGGTGGGACCGAGGTCTCTCCCGCGCCGAGAAACCCCGTCGAGCTCGCGCACGGCAGTTGTCGACTTGACTCGAGTCGGAGTCGATCGAGCGCCTGCGCACTCGTCGCGGGAATCACGGCAGATATCGGAGATTCGGTGAGCCCGAGCGATGTCTCGTTCGTCTGAAGAGTCGGAGCTTCGGGGGGAGCTCGATCGTCGTTCGAAGTCGTCGCTCGAACTCCAGAGAGGAGTCGTGATGAAGTCCGAGGCTCGTCGTTCGTCGAGGGTGCCGCACTCGAAGCGGCCGGAGGTCCGTGGGGTGTGTCATGTCGTGCTGAGGATCCGCAGAGGGCTGCCGTGGCTGCGGACGCCGCGGACCTATCGAGTCCTCGAGGGCGCGATCCGGGAGCGGAACGCGAAGCCGGGCTTCGCGGTGGTGCACTACAGCGTCCAGGGCGATCACGTCCATCTGCTGGTCGAGGCGGAGCGGAAGAGGGATCTCTCGCGCGGCCTGCAGGGCCTCCTGATCTCGATCGCGAAGCGGCTGAACCGGTTCTGGCGAAGGCGAAGGGGCTCGGTGTTCGCCGATCGCTACTTCTGCCGGGTCGCCGCGGGTGTCCGAGAGGTGAAGCGGGCGCTCCACTACGTCCTCAACAACGCCCGCAAGCATGGCGTGTGGTCGTCACCCGATCAGCCCGACCCGTTCTCGTCGGCGCGATGGTTCTGGGGGCTCGTCCGGCGAGGCCGCGACATCTGCCGACCTCTGCGGACCGCTCCGGTCGCCGAGGCCCGCAGCATGGACCTCCAGATCCCGGGCTTCCTGAACCTCGACGTCGCCTTCGTCCCGGGCCGCCAGCACTACCCCGAGCCACCCGGCGAGTCCCTTGCGGCCCTGCTCGCCTTCTGACTCGGCACCGCTGTCGCGCGAGATCGCCTCCGGTCGCCAGGACCCAGGTTCGAGATCGGTCGCTTCACCGCACCCTCACCGGGCGCGAGAAAGCCCGCCACGATCTCCTCCCTGGTCCGGCAGCCTTTGGCTCGAGCCCTCAGTCCGATCCGTCCATCCCCTCGAAGCCCCTATCGAGTCCTCGACCCCGCGCCCCCGGCCGCGCGGGCTCGACGGGGTTTCTCGGCGCGGGAGACACCGGTCCCCCACCTGGGCAGGCGAGGTCGAAGAGAAG
>DASVAP010000192.1:0-2014 GCA_036376275.1 Planctomycetota bacterium
GTGCCTCGCCGTTCGCACCCGGCACGAGCATCACCGCCACCTGCACGAAGCGGCCGCGCGCCAGGCGCAGGTCCGGGCTCCAGCGGTTCCAGGTCGCGGCGTCGTGCCCCTGGCGGAAGAAGAAGCGCACCTGCGAGCCGCCCGGCGTGAGCGTGTCCGCGAACCAGCGCCCGGGCAGGCCGGCGCGCTGGCGGTCGAAGGTGTAGAGCGCGGTCCCCGTGCGGCGCGGGTCGAGCGTGAGGGCCCAGGTGTCGTCCAGCCAGCGCTCGTAGCCCGCGCGTCCGAGGGCCAGCACGAAGCGGTCGGCGCGCTCGTCGTAGGCCATGCCGTAGTAGCCGCCGCGCGGTGGGGGCGTGTTCGAGGCCAGCACGCGCGTCCACTCGCGCGTCGCCGGGTCGAAGGTCCACAGGTCGTCCTTGCGCTGCGAGAACTGGTCCTCCACGCCCCCGAAGAGCACGAACACCTCGCGCCGCGGGTCGAAGGCGAAGCCGCTGCGCGCGCGCCGCGCGGGCCGTACCGGCCGGTCGATCACGGTGTAGGCGTTCGTGGCCACGTCGTAGAGCGCGGTCGTGTCGACGTACTGGGTCGAGGGGGTGCCGTGCGAGCCGCCGAAGACCAGCACCTGGTCCGTGCGCGGATCGAGCGCCGTCAGGGTCGAGGCCCCGAAGACGTAGCTGGCCGGCTGGCCGGCCTCGTCGAAGGCCAGCGGCTGCGGGCGCGCCTCCCAGCGATCCGCCTGCGGGTCGTAGAGCCACGCGCGCCGGCCGGAGAGCATCAGGAACCGGCGCAGGCTGGGCACGTACACCAGGCCGAAGTCGGACAGCCGCCCGGGCGGGGAACCGGTCGGGAAGCGCCGCTCCCAGCGCCGCGTGCCGACGTGGAAGACCCAGGTGTCGTCGAAGATCTCGCCCGGCACGCGGTCGTTGCGCCAGCCGCCGTGCAGGAGCACGAGGTCGTGGTCGGGCGAGTAGGCCAGCGGGATGTGGCAGCGCGGCGCGGGGGCCAGGGCGCCCGGGACGAGCTCCCAGCGCTGGCTCGCGCCCGTGAAGATCCAGGTGTCGTCCGTGTTCACCATCGGCCAGTGGTGCGTGTCGCGCGTCTCGCCGCCGAAGGTGAGGACGCGCCCGCCGCCGAGGGACACGAGCGCGTGAGTCGTGCGCGGGGCCGGCGTCCCGAGCGTGTCGAGGCGCTGCCAGTGCCCGGGGACCCAGGCGAGCTCGCCGTCGACCACGGCGCTGGACATGCGCTCGCCCGCCGCGAAGTCGGCCGCGTCGTCGAGCACGCTCGCGAGCGTGATCCCGGCGGCCGGCTCGGCCGTGCGCCGGCCCAGGTTGGTCGTCCAGCGCAGGCGGTGGCTACCGGCGGCCGCGGTCGGCGCGGCGAGCTCGAGCAGGCGCGCCGTGCTGAGGGGCTGGGCCTCGAGCACCAGCTCGTCGAGCGTGCCCACGAAGCCGTTCCCGCTGCGGCCCAGGTCGCCCAGCTTGAGCTGGTCCGGCACGCGCGCCGGCGCGCCGGGCGACAGCGCGAGCCGCGCGCTGCTCCCGTTCACGTTCAGGCGCAGCTGCTGCGTCTGGCGCGGGTCGTAGCTCAGATCGACGAAGCTCCAGGTGCCGACGCCGAGCGGCTGCGCGGCCACCAGGCTCGCACCGCCCTCGAGCTCGGCCACGAGCCGGCCGTCGCCACGCAGCCAGAGCGTGACCGCGCCGCGCAGGGTCGCGAGGGTCCGGCCGAGGCCGGCGGCCTCGGGCAGGATCCAGAGGTGCAGCGACCAGCCCGGCGCCGCACCGGGGGCGGGCGCGAGGTCGAGGTGCAGGTACGAGCTCGGCCCGAAGCGCAGGCCATGGCCGAAGCGCCCCGCGTCGAAGGCGACGTTCACGAGCATGCGCGTCGCGGCTCCCCCGAGGGCGCCCTCGAGGCTCGAGTTCCCCGGCAGGTACAGGCGCTGGTCGGGCCGCAGGCCGCGCTCGCCGTAGGGCACGCGCACGACCGGATCCGGGCGCAGGAACGGCACCGG
>DASVAP010000201.1:0-7653 GCA_036376275.1 Planctomycetota bacterium
GAGCCGAACCACTGGACGCCGACGACGGAGACAAGGCAGTCGGGGAGGACCCCCCGGACGGATGCGCCGGTGAATAGGTCTTCCAGCGCCGTCACGACACCTGAGCCGCCCAGCCCAACGGCCTGATTAAAGTGCGCCCGAGGCACCACGCTCCCATGGCCCGATCGTGCCGACCTGGTCGGGAGAGTTCCAGGGGGCATCTAGAGGTCGCTGCACGATCCGTGAAGCGGTCCTGCACGACCTCGGGGACCGAACTTCGCTGGATCTCAGGACACTTCAAACCCCTCGAACCGCACTGGCCCCACTCCGAGTCCACTGGGACCGACGGTGCTGGTGGAGGCGGCGGGAATCGAACCCGCGTCCCGGAGTCACCCCTACCCAAGCGTCCACGCGCGTCTTCCGCGGTTTGTGTCTCGCTCCTCCGACGCCCACGGACGGGCTGCGGAGGGGCCAGCCTCCTTGGTTCTCGTCGGGGCGCCAAGAGGCGCGGCGCTCCGACCAGCCCGCTGTTGGCGTTCTCCGCAGGCCGCGGGCGTTCCCGCGGAGAACGGCTGCCTAGAAACTAGGCGGCGAGAGAAAAGTTGTTGGCAGGTTAGTGCCGTTCCGAGTGGATTGACGGGGACCTCGGACCCCCGGCGCGCAGCCCGGATCGGCGCGATACCGGTCGAGACCAGTGCGCCCCCGTGTTGCGGGGCGGAGTGTAGCACCGGGGACGTGGGATCACAGGGGAGCGGAGGAGAAGAGGAAGGAGAGCCGGCCTGGGGACCGGCGGGCCCGGGGTCACGCTGGACGTGGCGCTCCGGCCGAGGTTTCCGCGCTCGCGGCCCCGCGGGGGTGCCCGGAGGAGCAGAATGGAGCCGCCGGGGGAGCCCGTCGGCCCCCGATCCTCTCGACCCCTTCGCAGGAGGTGTCCGATGACCCGTTCGATCCCCCTGGCCCTGCTGGCGGCGCTCGGATGGAGCGCCATCGAGGCCCAGTCCGGCACGGTGCTGGCCGAGCAGAAGATCAGCGCCCTCGCGGGCGGGTTCGGCGGCGTCCTGCACCACGACGACTACTTCGGGCAGGCGCTGGCGTCGCTGGGCGACCTGGATGGCGACGGCCAGGAGGACCTGGCCGTGGCGGCGACGGGCTTCGAGACCGGTCTGCAGAGCGTGTGGATCCTCTTCCTCGGCCCCGACGGACGCGTGCTGCGCGAGACCGAGATCCGCCGCGCAACGCCCTTCTCCTACTCCATCGCGCTGGCCAGCGTGGGCGACCTGGACGGCGACGGGCTGGCGGAGCTGGCGGTCAGCAGCCTCGACAACCTCGGCGTGGATCCCGACTACGCCGCGGTCGACATCCTGTTCCTGCGCCCGAGCGGCAAGGTGCGCGCCGTCCAGACGATCCTGCCCACCGATCCCGTGTTCGTCCCGCCCATCCGTGGCACGTACTTCGACTCCTTCGGCTCGGCCCTGGCGGGCCTGGGCGACGTCGATGGCGACGGCGTCGGCGACCTGGTAGTCGGCGCGCCCTACGACAACGCGGGCGCGGGCAATGGCAACGGAGCGCTGTGGATCGTGCGCCTGGCGCGCGACGGCCGGCCACGGTCGGCCCAGAAGATCAGCGAGGTGCACGGCGGCGGGACGGGCCTGCTCGACACCCATGGGCTCGGGTACTCGGTGGCTTCCCTGGGCGACCTCGACGGCGACGGCAACGTCGATCTCCTGGTGAGCGACGGCGCGGCCCTGCACGCGTTCCTGCTGGTCCTGTTCCTCGACCAGGACGAGAACGTGCGCGACGTGCGCAAGCTCGCGCAGCAGGAGTTCGGCCTGGTGGCCTCGAGCGGCGGGCGCAGCTTCGACTTCGGCTTCGGCCTCGGGCTCGCGACGCTGGGCGACCTGGACGGCGACGGGACGCTCGAGGTCGCGGTGGGCGCGCCAGAGTGGACGCCGGACCTTTCCGGGCGGCCCGACCAGACGCCGCGCCAGGGTGCGGTCGTGGTCGGCTCGCTGCGCCCGGACGGGTCGCTGGCGCGCAGCGTCCTGATCGCGCGCGCGCGCGGCGGCTTCGGCGGTGTCCTGCCGGACGCGACCAGCTTCGCGTACTCCCTGGCGCCACTGGCGGGCGCGAGCGGTGCACCGCGACTGGCCGTGGGCGCGTACCGCGACGCGGACGGCGCCGAGGAGGCCGGCGCCGTGTGGCTCCTCGCGCTCGACGCGGACGCCGTGCGCAACGGCTCGGGCGCGAACCCGCTCACGCTCTCCACGCCGGGCGAGCCGATCGTGGGCCAGCCCTGGAAGCTCGTCCTCGACTGCAGCGCCCACGGCCCGGGCCTGGCCGAGGTGGCCGGCTTCACGGCGCCCCTCGCGGGGCAGCGGAGCGTGGCGGGCGAGCTCCTGGTCGACGTCCTCGGCAGCGCACGGGTCTTCCAGCTCGTCGCGGCTCACGCCGGGGCGGAGTCCGCGTTCGTCCTGCCGGTGCCGCTCGACCTCGGCCTGGTCGGGCGCGCGGTGTACGTGCAAGGGCTGTGCTCGGGGGCGCCGCGGCCGCAGCTCAGCAACGCGCTCGACCTGCTCGTCAGGCGCTGACGCACCGGAGTCGACGCAGGAATCAGCGCCGGCGCGAGGATTCGCGCTCGATCTCGCGCTTCGATTCGCGGCGCTTCACGTCCTCGCGCTTGTCGTGCAGCTTCTTGCCCTTGACGAGGGCCATCTCGACCTTCACGAGGTGCCCCTTGAAGTAGAGCGCGAGCGGGACGAGCGTCACGCCCTTCTCGCGCACGGCCTTGTCCCACTTCGTGAGCTGGCGCGCCTGCAGGAGGAGCTTGCGCTCGCGGTCCGGCTCGTGGTTGTGGATGTTGCCGTGGCTGTAGGGCGGGATCGTCGCGCCGACGAGCCACAGCTCGCCCCGGCGGATCATCCCGAAGGCCTCGGCGATCGAGGCCTGGCCCTGGCGCAGGCTCTTGACCTCGGTGCCCTTCAGGGCGAGGCCGCACTCGAGCTTGTCGAGCACGTGGAACTCGTGCAGCGCCTTCCTGTTCTTGGCGAGGACGCGGATCGCTTCGGTGTCGCGGGCCATGGGCCGGGGAGGGGAGCCTGCGCTAGGCCCCCGCCGACCACAAGCCGGGGCCTCCTGCCCGGCCGCGGAAGGCCCCCCGAGGCGATTGACCTCCCCCCCGCCGCTCCGTATCTTCCGCGCCCTCGTTCACCACGCCTGGGTGGCGGAATTGGCAGACGCGCTAGGTTCAGGTCCTAGTTCCCCTTACCGGGAGTGGGGGTTCGACTCCCCCCTCAGGCACCAACGAGCGCGCGCTCGATAGGATGGGCGCGATGGAGTGGCTGGCGTACATCGGGCCGGGTACGGGACTCCCGCTCTCCAGGTCGTCCGAGCCCTTCGCCTGGTTCGCGGTGGCCGCGGTCCTGACGTTCCTCAGCGTGGATGCGCTGGGATTCGGTCGAAGGGTGGCTGCCTCCCTGCTCGTCGGTGGCGTCGTGGCCGTCCTCGCGTCGCCCGCTGCTTGGCCTGGAATCGCCATGGCGCTTGGGGTCAGCACCGTCTTCGGCGCCGTGATCCTCCTCCCGGGTCTGCTCGCGGAGCTCGCCGGCCGCTTCCTCCACGCCAGCGAGGCCGCCGCCTACGTCCCGCGCCTCCAGCGGCCGCGGCTCCCGGGCTAGCCGCTCAGCCCCGGCCCGCCCGGCGCGGGGCAGACCAGCGCCCGGCCCCCCCCTCTCGGCCGGGGCCGCGGAGAGGTAGGAGCCCGGTAGGTTCTGGCGCTTTCGTGCGACGATCGGGGGTCGAGGAGCACTGTTCCCTGCCCATGGATCTCGGCACGGCCTCGCTGGACGACCTCCTGTGCGATGCGCGCTGGCTCTCGGCCCTGGCCAGGGGGCTGACAAGGGACGCGGCCACGGCAGACGACCTGGTCCAGGAGGCGCGTGTGGCCGCGCTCACGCGACCGCCGGAGCGCCCGAGTGCGGCCTGGCTGACGCGAGCCGTGCAGAACCTTGCGCGCGGCCGTGGCCGCGCGGAGCGCGCGCGGCGCGTGCACGAGCGCGCCGCCGCGCGCGGCGAGCGCCTCGATTCGGCAGCCGAGGTGGTGGAGCGCGCCGAGCTGCAGCGCTGGCTGGTCGGGCACGTGCTCGCGCTCGAGGAGCCGTTCCGCTCGACGATCCTGTGGCGTCACTTCGACGGGCTCTCGAGCGCCGCGATCGCCCGCCGCGCTGGCGTGCCCGACTCGACCGTGCGCACGCGCCTGGCACGCGGGCTCGAAGCGCTGCGCGCCCGTCTGGAGCGCGAGCGCGGAAGGAGCTGGGCCCTGGCGCTGGCGCCACTGGCGCGCGGCGGCCCAGCAACGGCCGGAACCCACCTTGGCCTGGGAGTCGTCGCCATGAAGACCGTGTTCTCGATCGGGCTCGTGCTGGTGGGGCTGATCGTGCTCTGGGCCTTGCGCTCAGGCTCCCGGACCGAGATCCCGGGCGAACCGACCCTCGTCGAGCGAGCCCATCGCGCCGAACCGGACCTCTCCGCGATGCCCTCGCCCCTTCCCGCCGCCGCGCGCGCCGCGAGCACCGGTACCTCAGATACTCGCGCCGTCCCCGCCGCGGACGAGCTGGCCGGACGCGTCGTCACGGCAGCCGGAGAGCCCGTGGTCGGCGCGCGGGTGCGCGTGGTGCTCCCGCGTGCGCGTCAGTGGCCACTCTTCTTCTTCGAGGAGCTGCCGGAGGCCGAGGTGCCGCTCGCGGAGACGCGTACGGACGGCGCAGGCGAGTTCCACCTGCGGGTCGGCGCCGACCACCTGCTCGACCTCTTCGCGGAGGCCGAGGGCTTCGCCCGGGCGAAGCGTGCGGGCATCTACTCCGGGGCGCGGATCGAGCTCGTGCTCGCCCGTCCGGCCGCGCTCGCCGGACGCGTGACGCGCCTCCACGACGGCTCGCCGGTCGAGGGCGCCACGGTCGTGGCACGCGAGGGAGTTCTCTCCCTGCCTGGGCGCGAGAACCTGCGTGCCGTGACCGACGCGCGCGGCGACTACCGGCTGGCCGACCTCGCTCCTGGCTGCTACCAGCTACGCGTTCGCTCGCCCGACCAGGTCACGGCCTCACCGGCAGCGCGCCTGCTGGCCGCCGGCGAAGAGGCCATCGCCGATTTCGCGCTGGAGGACGGCGTGACGATCACCGGACGCGTGAGCGACGGTCGCGACGAGAGCCCGCTGGCCGGAGCGCGGGTCTTCGCGTGGGGCGATCGTGAGCGTGTCGTGGTCACGAACGCGCTCGGCGAGTACCGGCTCGCAGGCGTGGCCGTGGGCTCCAGCGCCGACCTGCACGTAGCGTGCGACGGCTTCGGGACCTTCTCGACCCGGGTGGCCTACGTGGGTGCCTCTGGTGCGCGCCAGGACTTCTTCTTGCTGCCGGGCCGCAGTGCACGCGGGCGTGTGATCGACGCCGACGGGGCTCCGGTTGCCGGAGCCAGCGTGGGCGCAGGCTCGCTGGCGGACGGCATGGATGCTCGCGCGGCCACGACCGGCGCCGACGGGCGCTTCGAGCTCACCGACCTGCGCATCGATCTGCGCCACAGCCTGCTCGTACGGGCTCCGGGGCACGCCTGCGCGGTGTTCGACTTCCCGGTGCGCGAGTTCGAGGTCCCGGAGATCGATCTCGGCGACCTCGCGCTCGAACCGTCCACGCACGTCTCGGGAAGGCTGACGGACCTCGCAGGCCGGCCGCTCGAGGGCCTGTTGGTCGGCGCCAGCATCGAGCCGCTCGCGCGCGATGTCCTCGGCCCCCTCGAGGGCGGCGAGGGCTATCTCTCGCGCGGCGGCCTCGGCACCGGCGCTATCCAGGCTCCAACCGACGCCGACGGACGCTTCGCCTTCGCAGGGCTACCGGCGGGACGCTGGACCCTCACGGCCGAGCCCAAGGGCTACCTCACGTCGGCTCAGGTCGAGCTCGACGTGACACCGGGCGAGCGCCGCGCTGGAGTCGAGCTCGCCCTGGACACCGGCCTCTCCATCACGGGCTTCGTCACCGACGAGGAGGGTCGTCCCCTGCCCGGCCTGGTGGTGGACATCTATCCGGAGGGCTCGGACGAGCGCCTGGTCTATGACCTGGCGCGCGAGGACGGCTCGTTCGCGTGTCGCGGGCTCGAGCCCGGGCGCTACCGCGTCTCTTCGGACGGGAGGAGCCTGCTCGGGGATTCGGACCGAGCGCGGAGCGAGCGGGTTTGCGGCGCTGGCGAAGGCGACGTGCGCCTGCGCCTCGGGCGCGCCGTGAGAATGCGCGTGCGCGTCGTCGATCGACTCGGGGCGCCGTTGCCCGGGGCCATGGTGGGGATCAACGTCGGCATCGACTGGTTCAGCATGCAGCGGTGCGACGAGGAGGGGCGGACCAGCGTACGTGTCCCCGAGCAGGGCACCTTCGACCTGATGGCCTGCGCCAATCCCAGCTTCGATCCGGGTGCGGACTTCTTTGCCGCGTTCTTCCGCGACGAACAGGGCAGCCTGCAGGAGGAGATGTCGGTCACGCTGCGCGGCCTGCGCGTCGGCCCGGACGAGGTCGTGCTCGCGATCTCCGGCCTTCCGTGACCCGATGGCCACCTCCCCCCCCGCCGGCGCTCCGTATCTTCCGCGCCCTCGTTCACCACGCCTGGGTGGCGGAATTGGCAGACGCGCTGGGTTCAGGTCCTAGTTCCCCTTACCGGGAGTGGGGGTTCGACTCCCCCCTCAGGCACCAACGAGCGCGCGCTCGATAGGATGGGCGCGATGGGCCTTCTCGCCTACATCGGCCCGGGCAGCATCTGGTGCACGGGCTCCGAGGCCTTGCTACTCGCAGGGTTCCTGTTCCTCGGAGCGGTGTGCGCCTTCTCTGCCCCGTTCCTACTGCGTGGAAGTCGCCTTCCTGACTCGGCGGTTCGCGCGCTGCTCTTGCTGAGTGGTCTGGTGGGCAGCCTCGCGGTGGTACTGCTCCCGTTGCTGGTGCCCCTGGCAATCCACGAGGTGTTCATCCGCGATGACCTGCTCGAGTGGCTTGCGCCCCAACGCATTCAGCCTGGACTCGCACTAGGAACCGTTCTCGTGGGCCTCGCTGCCGGCAGCTTGCTCCTCGGCGGAGCTCTGGAGATCGCGGGCCGCTTCCTCCACGCCAGCGAGGCCGCCGCCTACGTCCCGCGCCTCCAGCGTCCCCGCCTCCCGGGCTAGGCGCTCAGCGGCCCTGCCCGCCCGGCGCGCGGTACACGAGCACCGCCCGGTCCCCCATCTCGGCTGGGAGCTTGTACTCCCAGACCGTGTCCAGCTTGAAGCCGAGGCGCTCGGCCTCGCGCTCGCCGGCGCGCACCTCGCGCGACCAGGAGGAGCCCTTCATCATCACCAGGTCGCGGTGCGAGTGGCGCACCTTGCGCAGCGTGCGCACGTTCTCGCGCACCGAGGAGACGGCGCGCAGGATGATCACGTCGTAGTGGTTCTTGATCAGGTGCGTCTCGGCCCGGTCGCAGACGGCGCTGACGTTCTTGAGCTTCATGCGCGCGACCGACTCGGCCAGGAACTCGGCCTTCTTCTGGATCGAGTCGAGCAGCACGACGCGCGCGTTCGGCTCCGCCAGGGCGATCGGGACGCCGGGGTAGCCGCCGCCGGAGCCGAGGTCGAGCAGGGAGCGGCCCATCAGGGGCAGGTAGCGCGCGGCGCGC
>DASVAP010000217.1:0-22946 GCA_036376275.1 Planctomycetota bacterium
TCAGGATGCCGCCGTGGCGGTAGTACTCGGCCTCGTTGGGCGTGTCGATGCGCACGCGGGCGTCGAAGGCGATCGTCTTGCCGTCGGAGCGCCTGGCCGTGACCTTGACCGTGCGGCCGGGCCGGAAGGGCTCGCGGTAGAGCCGGGCGGCCTCGATGTCGAAGGTCTCGTGGCCCGTCAGGCCGAGGCTCTGCGCGCTCTCGCCCTTCGGGAACTCGAGCGGCAGGATGCCCATGCCGACCAGGTTCGAGCGGTGGATGCGCTCGAAGGACTGGGCGATCGCCGCGCGCACGCCGAGCAAAGCGGGCCCCTTGGCGGCCCAGTCGCGCGAGCTGCCGGCGCCATACTCCTTGCCCGCCAGGACGACGGTCGGGACACCCTCCTCCTGGTACTGCATCGCGGCGTCGAAGATCGAGGTCGCCTTGCCGTCCGGGAAGTGCAGGGTCGAGCTGCCCTCGACGCCCGGCGTGAGCTCGTTCCGCAGGCGCACGTTGGCGAAGGTGCCGCGCATCATGACCTCGTGGTTGCCGCGGCGCGCGCCGTACTGGTTGAAGTCGGCCTGGGCCACGCCCTGCGCCAGCAGGTGCTTGCCGGCCGGCGAGTCCTTCTTGATCGAGCCGGCGGGCGAGATGTGGTCGGTCGTGATCATGTCGCCGAGCACGACGAGGCAGCGCGCGCCGGTGATGTCCGTGACCGCCGCCGGCTCCTTCGGCATGCCCGCGAAGTAGGGCGGGTTCTTCACGTAGGTCGAGCGCGCGTCCCAGGCATAGGTGTCGCCCTTCGGCACGCTGAGCGCGCGCCAGGCGTCCGGGCCCTTGTAGACGTCCGCGTAGCGCTGGCGGTACTGCTCGGGCGTCAGCGAGGCGCGCAGGGCCGCGTCGATCTCCTTCGAGCTCGGCCAGACGTCCTTCAGGAACACGGGCTTGCCGTTCTTGCCGGTGCCGAGCGGCTCGCTGGCCGGATCGAAGTCGACGCGGCCGGCGAGCGCATAGGCGACCACCAGCGGCGGCGAGGCCAGGTAGTTCGCCTTCACGCTGGCATGCACGCGGCCCTCGAAGTTGCGGTTGCCGGAGAGCACCGCGGCGACGACCAGCTCGCCCTGCTCGATCCCCTTCTGCACCGGCTCCGGCAGCGGCCCCGAGTTGCCGATGCAGGTCGTGCAGCCGTAGCCGACGAGGTGGAAGCCGATCTGCTCGAGCTCCTTCAGGAGCCCCGACCGGGTGAGGTAGTCCGTGACGACCTGCGAGCCCGGCGCGAGGCTGGTCTTGACGTAGGGCTTGGGCTTCAGCCCGAGCGCGTTGGCCTTCTTCGCGACCAGGCCGGCGCCGATGAGCACGTGCGGGTTGGAGGTGTTCGTGCAGCTCGTGATCGCGGCGATCACGACCGAGCCGTGCGTCAGCGTGGCGGTCTCGCCGCGCACGGCGACCTGCACGGCCTGGGCGACGGCCGCGCCTCCACCCTTCACGCTCTTCCTGTCGGCCTCCAGCGTCTTCTCGAAGTTCCCCTTCACCTGCCCCAGCGACAGGCGGTCCTGCGGGCGCTTCGGACCCGCCAGCGAGGGCTCGACCGTGCCGAGATCGAGGCCGAGCGTCTCCGAGTAGGTCGCCTCGGGCGTCGCGCTCGTGTGGAACAGGCCCTGCTCCCTCATGTAGGTCTCGACGAGCGCGATCTGCTCCTCGCTGCGCCCCGTGAAGCGCAGGTAGGCCAGCGTCTCGGCGTCGACCGGGAAGAGCCCACAGGTGGCGCCGTACTCCGGCGCCATGTTGGCGATCGTGGCGCGGTCGGCCAGCGTGAGGTTCGCGATGCCCGGTCCGTAGAACTCGACGAACTTCCCGACCACGCCGTGGGCCCGCAGCATCTGCGTCACGGTCAGCACGAGGTCGGTCGCGGTCGCGCCCTCGGCGAGCCTCCCGGTCAGCTTGAAGCCCACCACCTCGGGGATCAGCATCGAGACCGGCTGGCCGAGCATCGCCGCCTCGGCCTCGATCCCGCCCACGCCCCAGCCCAGGACGCCCAGGCCGTTGATCATCACCGTGTGCGAATCGGTGCCGACCAGCGTGTCGGGGTAGGCCCAGACCTTCCCGCCCTGCTCGCCCGTCATCACGCCGCGCCCCAGGTACTCGAGGTTCACCTGGTGGCAGATGCCGGTGCCCGGCGGGACGACCTTCAGGTTCTGGAACGCGCTCTGGCCCCAGCGCAGGAAGAGGTAGCGCTCGCGGTTGCGCTCGAACTCGAGGCGCTCGTTCTCGGCGAAGGCGTTCGGACTGCCGTAGACGTCGACCTGCACCGAGTGGTCGATGACGAGCTCGACCGGCACGAGCGGGTTGATCTTGCGCGGGTCGCCCCCGGCCGCCTTCATCGCGTCGCGCATCGCCGCCAGGTCCACCACCGCCGGAACGCCGGTGAAGTCCTGCATCAGGACGCGCCCGGGCATGAACTGGATCTCGCGCTCGGGCCCGCGCGGCTTCCAGCCGGCCACGGCCTCGATCTCGGCCTTGGTCACGACCTCGCCGTCCTCGCGCCGCAGCAGGTTCTCCAGCAGGATCTTGAGCGAGTACGGGAGCCTCGCCAGGTCGAAGCGCTTCTCGAGCGCCTTCAGGCGCGCGATCGCGTAGGTGTGCTTGCCGACCGTGAGGGTGCCGTGGCTCTGGAAGCTGTCGTTCATGGGAGTCTTCGGGGGAGGCTCGGATCTTACGGATTCGCGCGCGCCGGGCCAGCAGTGCGCATACGGCTCCACCTCCGCGGGCCGGCATCCGATGAGTGAGCATGCCGCGCCGGCTCCTGATCGCCTCCGGGATCGCGCTCGTCCTCGTGCTGGGCGCGCGCTGGGCGCGCGTGGAGCTCGCCGAGCGGGCCTGGACGAAGCGCCGGGCCGAGCTGGCCCAGCTCGCGCTGCCGCCGGAGACGCTGCGGCGGCCGTGGGAGGTGCGCTACGAGGCGCTGGCGCAGCGCGTGGCCGGCGCGCAGCGCTTCGACGAGCTCCTGGAGTCGCCCCATCGGCCCCAGGTCGCCTGGGGCAGCGGCGAGCCGCGCGCGCTGGACGAGTTCGAGACCCTGTGGGTCGCGGCGGCGCGCGACGAGTACGCGGGGCTCGACTCGATCCTGCGCGAGCTGCGCGCGCTCCCGCCCGAGGAGCTCGCCTGGCACGGCGAGGCCGTGAAGCTGCTCTTCCTGCGCGAGGTCGTGAACTTCCTGTGCGCGCGGGCGTGGCTCGCCGTCGACGCCGGAGGCTTCGCCGAGGCCGTGCAGCACCACGGCGACGCGCTGCGCCTCGCCCAGGCGACCGACGCGGCTTCGCTGATCGGGACGATGGTCCGCTACGCCGCCCAGACCATCGTGCTGCGCTCGGTCCGCGGCGCCCTCGTGCGCGGCGTCCCGGCCGGCGAGCTGCGCGCGACGCTCGCACCGGTGCTCGCCACATGGGCGTACGACCCGGCGCGGGCGGAGCGCGGCCTCCGCGGCGAGCTGACGGCCTTCCTGGAGCAGGTGGGCGAGGCGACCCCGGACGATCCGCTCGATGCGCTGCGCCAGTTCCGTCCGATCGAGGAGGCCCTGGCGCTCGCCCGCGCGCCGCTCGCGAGCACGCCCTGGGGCCGAGGCGAGCCCGGCACCGGGCCCACGGCGCGCGACGACGGGCGCCTCCAGCACTGGGACGTCGGCGTGCGCCAGCTGCACGCCTTCCATGCCGCCGGCAACGTCGCCCTGACGGCCCTGGCGGTGGCCGCGCACCGCGAGCGGCACGCTGCCTGGCCGGCGACGCTGGCCGACGTCGCCGACCTCCCGCGCGAGCACGCCCTCGACCCGCTCACCGGCGCGCCGCTCGCCTACGCGCTCACGGCGGACGGCGTCCGGATCGGGCCCGCGGCCTGGGGCGAGCGCGTCGAGTCCTGGGACGACGTGGACGCCTCGCCCTTCGTCTGGACGCTGAGCGAGTCGCGGCCGTAGCCCGACTCAGGCCGGGCGTCGCTCGCCCGCGCGCCGGCGCAGGGCCTCGCGCAGGCGCTCGCGGCAGCGGTCGCGGCGATCCTCGCGCCGCTCGAGCCGATTCCGGTGCTCCCCGAGGCGCTCGCGCCGCCCGCCGTGGCGGCGGCGGTCGAGGCGCTCGTCGATCCGATCCTCGCGCCGGTCGAGACGCTCGGCGATGCGCTCGCGCACGTGACGGCGGACGCGCTCCCGCAGGCGCTCACGCCCCTCGAGGGCCGGCTCGCCCGTGCGGGCGGGTCGGCGGGCCTCCTGCGCGGCCGGAACGGCGCACAGGGCGGTCAGGGCGATCAGGCCGGAAAGAAGGGCTCGCTTCATGGTCATCGGTCCTCTCGGAGGCTCCGGGTTCGCGTGAGGCCGGAGTGCAACGCGCACGGACCGCGCCGGTTCCGGATCCAGGACCGGGAATCGCTCAGGGGCCGATGACGAGCGGCTGGACGTTGCTCACGAAGAGCGCATCGCCCGTGCCCGGGTCGGTGACGATGAAGGCGTGGCCCAGCGTGCGGCCGAGGAGGGCAGGCGGGATGCGTCCGGGGAGCTCGAAGAGCGCCTGGGCCCGGCCGCTCGCGTCGAGCGCGCCGAACGAGCTCGAGAGCGGCGGCCCGCTGGGCGCCAGCGTGTAGGAGAAGTAGGCGTCGGCGTTGAGCGGGAGGTGCAGGCCGCCCGGCAGCGTGAGGCCGGGGCTCGTGCCGCTGAGGCTGCCGAGCACGCGATAGGGCAGGCCGGCGAAGGAGGGTCCGGCGTTGAGCTCCAGGGTCACGCGCCGCTCGACCACCCAGGCCTTGCCGCCGCCCGCCGAGCCCGAGAGCGTCGTGCGGTCGACCTCCAGCGGCTCCGCGTCGAAGGCGTGCACCTGACCCGAGTCGTTGACGCCCTCGCCGGTGGCGCTGACCAGGGCCTCGTCGCCCTGCAGCGCGACCGTGATCCCGAAGCGGCCCTCGGCCTCGGGCACGGGCGGGAGGATCTTGCCCGTCTGGACCCAGTGCTCGGCCGCGTCCCGCTCGAAGACGTAGGCCGAGCCCGCGTTCCGGCCGGGGCCGAAGGCTGGACCGACGTTGTCGAGGTAGGCGCCGACCAGGGCGCGACGGCCGGAGATCGCGATCGACTCCCCGAGCTGATCCCCGGTCTCGAGGTCGGCCGGGACGAGCTTGGCGGTCTCGAGCCACGCACCGGTCGCGTCGCGCTCGAAGGCATACACGGCGCCAACCGCCTGGAGGGTGGTGTCCGACACGGGCGCCCCGATCAGGAGGTGGTTCCCGGCCAGGGCCAGGGAACGGCCGAAGCGGTCGCCGGCGCTCACGTCGGAGCCGATGAGCTTGGCGGTCTGGAGCCACTGGCCGGCCGCGTTGCGCTCGAACACGTAGACCGCTCCGGCGGCCGAGCCCCGCTGCGGGTCGAGCTCCGCGCCGATCAGCGCGCGGTCCCCCTCCAGCGCCAGCGTCCCGCCGAACGAGTTGCCCGTGAAGACGTCGTTCGCCTGCAGCTCCGCCACCGGCGTCCACTGTCCGTTCGCGCCGCGCTCGTACACGAAGGCATGTCCTGGCTGGGGGGACACGCGCGGTGCCCCGATGAGCGCGCGGTTCCCCTGCAGGGCGACGGCCCGGCCGAAGCTCTCCCCGGTGACCTGGGGCGCGATCTTCTGGCGCTCCAGCCACTGGCCACCGGGCTGCCGCTCGAAGACGTAGGCCGAGCCCGAGCCACGCGTGGGCTCGTCGTCCCCCGGGGCGCCGACCAGCACGCGCTCGCCCTCGATGGCGACGCTGTTGCCGAAGAGGTCGTTGGGGTCTCCGTCCGAGCCGAGCAGCTTGAACACCGGCTGCCAGGCCCCGGTCCCGGTGCGCTCGTACACGTGGGCGGCCCCGGCCTGGCCCGCGAAGTCGACGTCGAAGACCTCCCCGATCACCATGCGATCGCCCGAGAGCGCCAGGGAATACCCGAAGAGCCCGGTCTGCGTCGGGTCGGGAGACATCAGCTCCTGGAGCGGGGCCGCCTGGGTCGCGACCGGAACGCCGAGCACGCAGGAAAGACCGAAGGCAAGGAAACCATTCGCCATGGCGCAATCCTCTCGAACGGAAGGATCTCGGACTCGAGCTCGCCGAGCCGCACCGCCCAGCTGCAGCCTTCCGCCGCCGGCAGGGGCTCTGCCCGTGCAAGGCTAGCACGGCGAGCCGCCACCTGGGCAGGGCGAGCCTTCAGGGCCCGCCGACGTACTCGGGATGGTGCGGGCCGAGCAACAGCCCGCGCCGCTCGTCGCAGAACAGCTCCTGGTTGCACTCGCGCGCGACCTGGGCCGAGGGGTCGGAGATCGAGGTGGCGATCTGGTTGACGACCGCGCCGATCAGCGCGCCGAGGATGCTCCCGCCCCCGGAGCCCGAGTGGTACTCGGCGGTGTGCTCGCCGGCCCAGATCTCGGTCCCGCTGGCGGTGTCGACGAGGTGCGCCTCGACCGTCACCTCGGTGGCCGAGTCGAGCACGCGGAAGGACGTGCCCCAGTCCTTCAGCGTCACGTACAGGACCGCGTCGGCCCCGAACACGTCCCGCAGGCGCTCGAGCGGCGCCTGGTGCATCTCGCCCGGCACCGACAGGCCGTTGTCGCGCAGCATGCGGTCGACGACGGCCACCGGGAACACGTAGTAGCCGCGCTCCGCCAGCGGGCGCGTGATGGTCGCCAGGTAGGCGTAGCTCGCCTCGACCTCCATCGACTGGTCGAGCGGCGGGAGCACCAGCACCGAGCGCGGCCGGTGGGCCTCGAACAGCGTGTAGTCGTAGGGCTCGACCGTGGTGCAGGCGCCCAGCACGAGCGCGACAAGCGGCGCGAGAACGCAGGGGGTGCGCATCAGGCCTGCGCCCCCAGCCGCGCCAGCAGGTGGTCCATGAAGCGCGCGCTCTCGGGGAAGAGCGCCTTCTCCTGCTCGAAGTGCTGGCGCGCCGCGGCGGGGTTGCCGGCCACGCTGTGCAGGTAGCCGAGGTGCGCGTGCAGGCCGGGCGGGATCGGCCGCTGGGCGTCGATCGTCGCCTGCACCTGCTGCTCGAGCGAGTCGATCTCGGCCCCGAGGTCGAAGCCGTCGGGCGTGCCCGTGACCGCGAAGACCGAGGCCTCGTAGCGGCCCCAGGCGTAGTAGGAGGGCGTTCCGCAGCCCGCGCCGGCCAGCGCCAGGGCGATCAGGACCGAGAGGTGCTTCACTGGAGCGGCGCCTTCCCGCTCTCGAGGTCCGCCACCAGCTTGTTCACGGCGTCCGTGATCGACAGGTTCAGCACCTTTCCGTTCAGGGTCGAGTCGTAGCCCTGCGTCCCGCCCGTGCCCAGCACCTCGCGGCTGCCGAGCTCGTACTCGCCCGCGCCCTGCACCGCGTACACGATGCGCGAGGTCGTCACGTCGATCACGTTGAGCGAGACCTTCGAGTAGGCGAGCTGCTTCCGCCCGCGCCCCAGGATCCCGAAGAGCTGCGAGTCGCCCGTCTCCTTGCGCCCGAACTCGGTCACCTCGCCGGTGATCACGTAGCGCGCGCCGACCAGCTCCTGCGACACCCCGCTCGTCTGGCTCTCGAAGGCGATCTCCTCCAGGTTGTCGCGGTCGACCACGTCGAAGCGCCCGCTCTGGGCCAGGTGCGTCTTCAGGATCGTCTTGGCCTGCCCGCCGAGCTGGTCGCCGCTGGTGAAGATCCCGCGCATGTAGGGCGAGGCGTTGGCGACCTTGCCGACCGCGATCGGCGTCACCGGCCCCGAGTAGGTCCGCGCCGCGCTCGCGACCGACTCGGTCGACACCACGCGGTGGCTCTCGGTGGCGCAGGCCGAGGACAGGAGCAGGAGGGCGCAGAGGACGGTGGCAGGCGAGCTCATGGAGTCTCCGATCGGGAAAGGAAGGCGGGTGGCGGTCCCCAGCCTTCGGGCCCACGGCCCAGGACGAGGATAGCGTGCAGGAATCGCAGCTCAGCGGACACGGGAGCCTGGCCCCAGGACAGGCGTCGGCCGCGCGCGCCGCGGCCACGGCATCCCGGGATTCTCTGCAGGACCTCCGCCGCCCGGGCCACTTCCCCCCCCCGCCCCGCGACGCTATGCTCCCCGCCCTTGCGGTCTTGCCCCAACCCGGGGACGTAGCTCAGCTGGTAGAGCGCTGCGTTCGCAACGCAGAGGTCGAGGGTTCGACTCCCTTCGTCTCCACCACGCCCCGGGCTCCAGCGGCCTTCCCGGCCGTTTCCTGCGCGATCGAGGGCGCAGGAGAGTGCATGGAACCGACGGCGTCGAACGGATCAGGAATGCTGATGACGCCGTACGCGAAGCGAGCGGGTAGACGTCGCTCACCCTGACGATGAGCACTGCGGCGAGGCCCGCTCCAGCGAGCAACGAATGCCTTCTTTCGATCCAGGCTCGAGACGCGTCTTCCGACCGCCAGGTCCACACCTAGGATCAGGGCAGGAGGTCTGCTCGAACTGCCCGGGCCACGACGACCATCCCTGCTCTGAGCACGTTCGGCAGTGACGACCGGGCGCGTACGATGAGCGCCAGGCTTGGGTCCTGCGCGACTCTCGTACCAGATCCATCCCAAGGTCAACGGATGATCGACGCGTAACGGCTCACCCGACGCCGGCTGGGTTCAGGCTGGGATCTGCCCAAGCCGTCGGGTCGGCAATCTTCCCGGAAGGCGTTGGCGGAGGGCGCCGCCGATCGTCGTGTAGGATGCGCCTGGAGGGTCGCCGGGCGCGACGTTTCGCATTCCCATGTGCCCAGGCTTGCCAGGGAAGGTCGGGAGGCTGCCGCGGGCTAGGGGCGTGCCCCGGGGCTCGCACGAGAGGTGCTGGACGCGCGCGGCACCGAAAGGACGCACGAGATGGGCATGACCCCGGAGCGCTGGCGCGAGGTCCTGCGCCTGTTCGAGGGTGCGCGCGCGCTGCCCGCCTACGAGCGCGAGGCGTTCCTAAAGCGCGAGTGCTCCGATCCCGAGGTCCTCGCGCAGGTGCTGAGGATGCTCGCCGCGGAGCCCTCCCAGGCCTTCCTGGAACCACCGACACTGGAGGAGCCCTCGGTCGGACGCGAGCTCGGCGACTTCACCCTGCTGGAGGAGATCGGCCGGGGAGGCATGGGCATCGTGTACCGCGCGCAGCAACGGTCGCTGCGTCGCATCGTCGCAATAAAGCTCCTTCCGACCACGATCACGCTGACCCAGCGCCAGGTCGACCGCTTCCTGCGCGAAGCCCGGTCGGCGGCCCGCTTGGCGCACCCCAACCTGGTCACGGTGCTCACGGTCGGCGAGGAGCGCGGCCTGCGCTTCTTCGCCATGGAGTACGTCGATGGGAAGAACCTGGCCGAAGAGCTCAACCGCCTGCGCGCAGACCTAGGTGCCGAGCACGACCAGCGCGCGCACCTGCCGAGCTCGCACGCCTCGGAGTACTTTCGCACGGTGGCCGAGGCCATGCGACAGGCCGCCGATGGCCTATCCTTCGCCCACAAGAACGGCGTGATCCACCGCGACGTCAAGCCCAGCAACCTGCTCCTCGACCCCTCTGGTCGGCTGAAGCTGGTCGACTTCGGCCTGGCGCGCGATGAGGAGCAAGGCAGCGCCTCGGCCTCGGGAGACTTGGTGGGAACGCCTCACTACATGAGTCCCGAGCAGGCGCGGGCCCACAAGCACGTCGTCGATCACCGCACGGATATCTACTCGCTGGGCGTGGTGATGTACGAGCTCCTCACGCTCAAGCGCCCCTTCGAGGGGAAGACCTCGCAGGAAGTGATCACGAACCTGCTGCACAAGGAGCCAGCGCACGTTCGCAAGCTCAATCCGCGCGTGCCGCGCGACCTGGAGACGATCTGCGCGACGGCCATGGCCAAGGAGCCGGAGAACCGCTACACGGACGCCGGCCGGATGCGGGACGACCTGCATCGCTTCCTGGCGCACCAGGCGATCCTCGCGCGGCCGCCGGCGCCCTGGGTCCGCCTGGCCCGGCACCTGCGGCGCAGGGCGACTTGGTACGCCCCGACGGCCGGCGCCGCCGTGCTCGCGGCGGTCTCCGTGCTGCTCCTGGTGCGCTGGGCCGCGCTGCGCGAGGTCGAGGCCCGTCTGGAACCCCTGCGCGAGCTCCTCGAGCGGGAGGACCTGGCCATGCTCCCGCCGAGCGAGCTCGTGCGAGCGCTAGAGCAGGCCCGCGACCTGCACCGGCGCGGCGCCGGGGGGAGCGTGCCCGGACAGGTCATCGCGCGCATCGAGGAGGTCGGAGCGCGCAAGAAGGAGACGGGCCGCGCCCGGCTGCTGCGCGGCCTCGCGCCGCCGCGGGGTACGCCGCTGGAGAGCTACCGGCCGCCCTCCGATCGCGACTACTTCCTGGGCCTCGCGCTGCTGCGCGACGCGCTCCTGCTGCTGCCGGAGGATCCGGAACTGGAGACCTGGGCCGACCCGCGCAACACGTATCCGGAACTCGAGTTCGCCCCGGATCCCGCGCTCGCAGGGGCCGAGGTCCACCTGCAGGCTATCGACTGGCTGACCGCGGAGCTCGACGAGCCGGTGCCGCTCGGCAGGCTGCCGCTCGAGGGTCGCCTGCGGGTCGAGCCGGGTCTCTACCGCATCACGGTCGTGAGGCCCACGGGAGAGGGGCTGGATTCGTGCGAGCTGACGCGCCTCCTCGACCAGCGAGGGCGCGTGTACACGCTGCGTCCGAGGCTCCGCCCGACGAGCGCGGTCGTCTCCGGTATGGTGCGCGTGCCGGGCGGCCGTTACGTCCTCGGAGATCGCGATCCGGCGCGCCATCCGACGTTCTTCGCCGAAGCCGTGGAGCTGCCCGCGTTCTGGATCGACCGCGACGAGGTCACGAACGCCGAGTACCGCGCCTTCTTGGCGGAGACCGGGCGGGACCCGCCCCCGCACTGGGTGGACTACACCCCGGAGTGGGACCCGCTGCCCGTCGTGGGCGTCGACTTCGGCGAGGCCCAGGCCTACGCGGAGTGGGCCGGGCTGCGCCTGCCGACGCGCCACGAGTGGGAGGCGGCCGCCCGGGGTCCCGAGGGGTGGTCGTATCCCTGGGGCGAGGCGCCGGGCGAGCTCGCCCGGCGCGCGGTGCTCGACGAGCCGCTCATCGCCTTCGACTGGCAGAGCTACGCGAGGGGAGCCCGGCCGGCCGGAAGTCGTGCGGACGACGTGAGCCCCTTCGGTCTCCTCGACGTCCTCGGGAACGTGAGCGAGTGGACCGAGACCGCCGGCAGCTCGATCGATGAGGAGGGCGAGCCGCGGCAGGACTTCGGCTGCCGCCTGGCCAAGGGAGCCCACTGGGGCTACGCCGTGCAGGACCGGCCGCAGCTCATGAGCGTCCGGCAATGCCCCGTCTTCGCCCGGACCGAGTGGCTCGGGTTCCGCTGCGCGAAGAGCGTCCGGGAGCGCTGAACACTGGCCCGCATGGGGTCAGATCAACCACGTCCATGCATCCGACGAAACCGCAAGCCGAGGAGATGACGACCATGACGATGGAATCGGGAAGTCAAGCGCCGCACGCCTACTCGTTCCAGATCGGGGAGCACGGGGGGTGGGCGGATGGCCTCACACCGGCCGAGTACGAGGAGCTGAAAGGCGGTCTCAGGCTGGAGCTCCTGCGACTCGTTCAGGACGCTCCCGAGCCCTGGGAGTACCCACTCCGGGATCTGGTTCGCAGGTACAGGATCCGCTCCCTCCACGCCATTCCCGCTCAGGTCCACCGCGAGCTACTCGAGGGCTGGCTGGAGGGGATCAACCGGAAGCGCAAGCCTGACGAGCAGCTGTTCCTCCCCCAGAACCTCGAATGGTGCTGCGAGCTCGTCCCCCCCAAGCTCTGGCGTGCCTGCGCCAGCGCCGAGATCCTGATCGGGAAGGACGCGCAGAGCGCCAAGCCCTGGAAGATCGCCCTGCAGTCGCAATCGGGCAACAAGGTGAGCATTCCCGTGACCGTGGGGGCCACATGGACGTGCGAGGCCACGGGCACCTACCGCAAGGATCGTAAGCATGGCGACTGGCACTCCTGCAGCAACTGCATCGACTGGCCGAGGGTCAACTACGAGACGTCCAGCATGCCTCCCCGGAACGAGGATCTCTGTAGCAAGTGCAGGCTCCTGGTTCAGAAGGGCGAATGCACGACGCCCCACCTGGAGGAGCACCTCGCCGGCACGTCGGCCGGGCACGCAACCTAGCTCCGCCGATGGAAGCCACGCCGCAGCTCGCCGTGGGCAAGCGCCCGTCAAACGAGCTGCGGTGGTCTGGCGATCCCTGGAGGGCGAACAGGCGCTCGGACTAGACCGCGCGCTCCGGCAGGCGCGAGCGACGCATGAGGGGGATCCCCTTCGTGAAGTACCACTCCGCCTGCTCCTGATCGAGGACGAGGAGGGCCCGTCCATCGGCCAGATGGATGTACCCTTCCCACTTCTCGTGGCCGCAGCACGAGCCAAGCATGTCGATCCCCGCGGCCTGCAGGGCCTCCACCAGCGAACCGATGCAGCCGTCGATCGCCAGCGTACGCCACTCCTGCCCGCGCGTAGGCTCGAAGCAGGCCGCGATTCTCAGACGGAGGTGTGCGGTCTCATGGCACATGTCCGCCTTGATCGAGCGTTCCCGCTAATGGCTTGAGAGGCGGCCACGGAGCTCCGCGACTTCGGCTCCGCGAGGCGAGCGGATCAGCCCCGCCGCCGGCGCCGCAGCTCGACCTTGCCCTCGGCGAGGTCGCGCTCGAAGGCCTGGATCACGCTCAGGAGCTCGTTGCCGAAGAGCTCGGTCTGCCAGGACATCAGGCCCTCGATCGCGGCCAGGTCGGCGCGCGTGCGCGGGCGGGCCTCGGCCAGGCGCAGGAGGACGCGGCGGTTGAGGACCAGGGAGGAGTCGAGCTTCTCGCGCTGGGCGCGCTCCTTGCGCCACTGCTTGAGGCGCTCGTGGAGCTCGAGGCCGGCCTCGTCCAGCTCGCCCTCCTCGCCGCGCGCGGGGAGCTGCGGCACGCGCGCGAAGGGGCCGGCGGCCTGGGCGCGCTGGATCGCGGCCACGATCTCGGAGCCCATGCGGCGCTGGATGCTGGGCGGCACCAGGCGCTCGAGGGCGCGCGGCGAGCCCGGGCGCGCGCGCGCCAGGTCGAGCAGGGCCTGGGGCGCCAGGATCTTGAAGGGCGGCAGGTCGCGCGCGCGCGCCTGCTCCTCGCGCAGCACGAAGAGCTCGCGCAGGACGCGCATCTCGAGCAGCGAGAGCTTGCGCGCGCCCTTGATGCGCAGGAACTCGTCGGGATGGAAGGTCTTCTCGGCCGGCTCGAGCGCCGCCAGGCGCGCGCACTCGCCCTCCAGGACGCGCATGCGCCCGCGGGCCTCGAGCTCGGGCACGAGCGTGTGCATCAGCGGCACGAGGTAGTGCGTGTCGAGGCGCGCGTAGGCCACCTGCTCGCGCGAGAGCGGCCGGCGCGACCAGTCCGAGCGCTGCTGCGACTTGTCGAGCTCGTAGCCGTAGTGCGCCTGCACCACCGCCGCCAGGCCCGGCGCCTCCATGCCCAGGGCCGCCGCGGCCACGCGCGTGTCGAACAGGCTCGCGAAGCGGAAGCCGAACTGGCGCTTCAGGATCAGGACGTCGTACTCGCCGTCGTGGAAGACCTTGACGCGCTGCGGGTCGGCCAGGACCTCGCCCAGAGGAGCAATGTCGAGCCCGCGCAGCGGATCGACCAGCCAGTCGCGCCCGCCGGCCGAGATCTGCACCAGGCACACGCGCTCCTGGTAGTGGTAGAAGGAGTCGGCCTCGGTGTCGAAGGCGATCTCGCGCTCGCCCGCCAGGTGCGCGAGCAGGCGCTCCAGTCCGGCCCGGTCCTCGACCACCTCGGGCGGGGCCAGCTCGTCGGGCGCTCTCGGAGGGGGACGGGTCAAGGCGGCTCTCCGCGCGGGAGGGCGGCAGAGCCTAGCCAGCTGCCCCAGGACCTCAAGGGATCCCGTGCACGCGCGACACCGCGTCCGGCGAAGCCGGACGCCACCCGCGACTTCAGGTGATCGCCGGCCCTGGCGGGCCCTCGGAGGGCGGAAGTCGCCAGACCCCGGTCGCGGGTGCCAATCCGCTCAGCAGAGAGTGGCGAGGACGACGGGACTTGAACCCGCAACCCCCGGCGTGACAGGCCGGTACTCTAACCAATTGAGCTACGTCCCCGCCGGGGCGACGGCCGTGGCCGCCGCCCGTTCGAAGGCGCGGAAGTATAGTCAGGCGCGCGCGGAGGTCAAATGCCCCGCGCGTCCCCGCTCCCTCCCCTCCGCACGACCACCGGAACGCCGCGATGAACCGCCTCCTCCCCTGGCTCCTGGCCCTGGCCGCCCTGGCGGCCGTGACGAACCTCTCCGGCGCCTGGACGGGCGCCCAGGAGCCCAAGCCCAGGACCGGCAAGCTCGGTGGGATGGAGCAGGTCAAGAAGAACCGCGCCGCGCGGCACGCGGCCCTGAAGGCCGTGCTGCCGACGATGAAGACCAAGCTGGCCGAGGCGATCCAGCTGGCCGAGAAGGAGACCGGCGGCACGGCCTACTCGGCCGGGGTCGAGATCCTCGAGGGCAAGGGCTCGCTGCAGGTCAACCTGTTCACGAACGAGAAGTTCACGGTCGTCAACGTCGATCCGGAGACGAAGAAGGTGACGGTCGTCACCAAGAAGGGCGAGGAAGAGGACGAGGGCCCCGGCGGCGACGCCAAGGACGAGTGACGGCGGCGCGCATGAGCCTCTCACGTCGCTCGCTGCTCCAGGCGGCCGGGGTCCTGGCCCTGCCCGGTGACTGGCCCGTGGGCCCCCAGCGCTCGAACTCGCGCCCCGTGCGCGGGCTCGTGCGCCACGCCGCGGTCGGCGTGGGCGGCATGGGCGGCGCCGACCTCGAGCGCATCGCCAGCCACGGCGCGATCGACGTCGTGGCGCTGTGCGACGTGGACTCGGGGCACCTGGAGGCGGCGGCCAGGCTCTTCCCGCGCGCGCGCACCTTCCGCGACTGGCGCGAGCTCTTCCGGCATGCCGACGACTTCGACAGCGTGCACGTGACGACGCCCGACCACACGCACGCGCCGGTGATGCTGGCCGCGCTGCGCGCGGGGAAGCACGTCTACGGGCAGAAGCCGCTGACGCGCACCGTGAGCGAGGCCCGCGCCGTGGCCGCGGCCGCGGCGCGCGCGCATGTCGCGACGCAGATGGGCATCCAGAACCACTCGAACGCGCCCTACTCGGCCGCGCTCGAGCTCTTCCGCGCCGGCCACATCGGGCGCGTGCACGCCGTGCACGTGTGGTCCGACCGCCCGGCCGGCTGGTGGCCGCAGGGGGTCGAGCGCGCCGCGGGCACCGACGAGGTGCCGGCCACGCTTGACTGGGACCTGTGGCTCGGCACCGCGCCCGAGCGCCCCTACAAGAAGGACCTCTACCACCCCTTCGCCTGGCGCGGCTTCGCCGACTTCGGCACCGGTGCGCAGGGCGACATGGGCTGCCACCTGATGGATCCGGCGCTGTGGTTCCTCGGGCTCGCGGCCCCGACGCGCGTGCGCTCGGACGGTCCGCCGCCGAACGACGAGAGCTACCCGCTCTGGTCGCGCGTCCACTACGAGTTCCCGCCGAACGCGCGCACCCTGCCCGGCCCCCTGCCGCTGACCTGGTACGACGGCGGCAAGGCGCCCAGGGTGGAGCTCGAGGAGCTCGGCGCCGGCGCCGTCGATCCGAACGCCTGCCTCTTCCTCGGCGAGCACGGCGCGCTGCTGGCGAGCCCCTACGCGGCGCCGCGCCTCTTCCCGGCCGAGAAGTTCGCGCACGTCCCGATCCCCGCCGGCACCGCCGTCGACCACTGGCACCAGTGGGTCGACGCCGTGCGCGGCAAGGGCGAGCCGAGCGCGGGCTTCGAGTACGCCGCGTTCCTGACCGAGGTGGCGCTGCTCGGCAACGTCGCGCTGCGCTTCCCGCACGAGACCCTGAGCTGGGACGCGCGCCGCCTGCGCTTCCCGGGGCGGCCCGAGGCCGAGCGCTACCTCTCCTCGCCCGTGCGCGAAGGCTGGGAGATGCCCGGACTGGGCTGAGCGAGCGCGCCGCGGAGCGCCGGCAGGAACGGGAGCGCGACCAGCCCGAGCGGCAGGCGCGCGGCGAGCGCGAGCACGGAGGGCGCGCCGGTCCCGGGTCCGATCGGCACGAGCCGCAGCCGGTGCGCCCAGTCGAGCGCCGCCAGGGTGGCCGCCGCGGCGCGCGCCGCGCCCGAGCGCGGGTCGTAGGCGAGCTCGATCGGCGCCAGGAGCCGCGGCAGCGCCGCCAGCAGGAGCACGATCCCGACCGGCAGGCACAGCCACGCCATCCAGCCCGGCTTGTTGCCCACGTAGATCGCCAGCGTGAGCCAGGCCCCCGTCCCGAAGGCGCCCGCCACGAGCACGCGCCGCCAGACCGGCCCGCCGCCCACCAGGCGCATGAGCACCGCGGGGATGCGCTCCAGCGCAACGAAGCTCGACAGTGTCAGCCACAGTGTCAGGAAGGTGCCGGTGCCCATGGTCTTCATCGCCATGACGTGGAACAGCACCGCGATCGGCACGAAGACCCAGCGGAAGAAGGTCCCGAGGAACGCCAGCGGGAAGCCGATCTGCCCGCAGAGCAGCCCGACCGACATCAGCACGAGCAGCGGCGGGCTGGCGTAGAAGTGGTGCGACCAGGGCGAGCGGTACTCGACCATGATCCCCATCAGCGTGTAGCCGTTGGCCCAGCCGAGCCCCGAGATCGCGAGCTTGGTCACGCCGGAGAAGAAGTAGCCGCAGGCGATCGTGAGCTGCGTCAGGCGCAGCGGCAGCGCGGCCCAGGGCGCGCGCTCGGGCACGGCAAGCGGATCGCCGCCCGCGCGCGCCGCGCGCCGCCGGCGCCACCAGGACTCGAGCGAGAGCCGCGCCCCGACCGGCGCCAGCGGCAGCGCGAACAGCCCGAAGACGAGCGCCACGCAGGTGTGGTGCGGCTTCCCGAAGGAGTACTCGGTGCCGACCCACAGGAACGTGCCGAGGGCCGCGACCGCGCAGGCCGCGCGCGTGAAGACGCCCAGGATGCCGAGCACGATCGCGGCCAGGATCACGACCCAGGCCACGCGCGCCGTGGCCAGGTCCGGCGGGGCGAGCCCGAGCAGCTCGAAGGCGTAGATCGGGCGCCAGTGGGCCTTCGCGAACTCGGACTCGAGCCCGGCGGCGTGCTGGAAGACCGCCTTGCGCACGACCCACACGCCGTCGAAGGCCGCCGCCAGCATCACGATGCGGAAGAGCGCCAGGCGCACGAGCGAGGCCTCGCCGAACCAGAAGCGCTCCCAGCGCGCGAGGAAGGAGCCGCGCGATGCGCCCTCAGCCACCGGCGTTCTCCCGGAAGTGCGCCAGCACGAGCGGCGCGACGCTGACCGGCCCGTGGGCCGTCAGGCGCGAGCGCTGGGCCTGCACCTGCAGCCCGCTGGCGGCCTCGCCCGGGTTGCGCGCGCGCCAGGCCTCGAGGTACGCGCGCAGGGCCGGCTCGCCGCGATCGATCAGCGGGCGGATGACCTCCCAGGGCTCGTCCACGATCACGCCCGCGCTCTGCACCGGCACGATGCGCTCGCTGCCGTCCGGCCGCAGCACGACGATGCGCTCGGCGTAGATCAGCCCGTCGCGCGGGAAGCGCTTCGTGTACATGCCGAAGCCGACGAAGGGCCAGCCCTTGGCGTGCGGCACGAGCCCGGCCAGCACCTGCAGCACCAGCACGAGCGCGAGCGCCGCCGAGACCAGCGCGCGCAGCGGCTGCGCGCGTCCGGACGCGTCGCGCAGGCCGCGCGCGAAGAGCGCGAGCAGCGCGAGGCCCACGACCAGCGCCGAGCCGAGCACGAAGCGCCCCGCGAAGTAGAAGGGATAGGCGATCTCGAGCTTCACGAGGAACGGCGCGGAGGTGTCCAGGTCCTCGTCCTCGGCCACGAGCTCGAGCGTGCGCCGGCCCGGGTTCGGCATGGCGAGGCGCCCGTCGGGCGGCAGCGAGCGCCACACGTGGTGCCCGTCGACGCGGTAGCGGAAGGCGGCCCCGCCGGCGGCCTCGCCGGTGAGCTCGAGCACGAGCTCGCCGCCGCTCGGGCGTCTGAGCGTCGCGCCGCTCGTCACCGGCTCCCCATCGACGCGCACGCTCGTCACCCGCGGCGCGGGCGCGGCGGCCGGGTCGTGCACGTGCTCCCCGCCCTCCCAGCGGATCGCGAGCCGCCCGTCCGGCGTGCCCGCGAGGGCGTAGCTCGGCCCCGGCGCGAGCCCGGGCGAGACCAGGCGCCGCCCGTGGAAGTGCGAGGGCTCGAGCACGCCCACGCCCTCCGCGCTCGCGAACCACACCCGGCGCGCGGCGTCGACGTGCACGCTGGTCGGTCGCCCGCCCGGGACGTCGCCCTCGGGCTCGACCGGATCGAGCACGGCGACGCTCGGCCCGAGCACGTAGAGCCCGCCCTCCGCCGCCACGAAGGTGAGCCCCGCCGGATCGGCCGCCAGCGCCAGCACGCGCCCCGGCGCCGGCTCGACGCCGTCCCCGATCGCCGTGCGCGTCGCGCCTCGCTCGCGGAAGAGCCGGCCCTCGACCACCACCAGGCGCGCGCCGCTCGTCTCGGTGAGCGCGAGCTCCACCGGCGGATCCGGAGCGCCCAGCAGGGCGAGGACGAGCGACGGGAGCAGCATCTCCACCTCAACCCTACCGCCCCGCCGCGGGGGCCACGAGCCCCCCTGCCTCGGCAAGAGCCCGGGAGTCCGCGCACCGGATCACCGGGCGGGCGCGCGCCCGCCCGGAGAACGGGTGCGGTCACGCTGACGGCGGAATCCGTAGGCGATCTGCGATCGCCTAGCCGGTGCGCACGGCGCGCACGGCATCCATGCGGTTCGCGCGCCACACCGGGTAGACCCCGGCCGCCAGCGTCAGCGCCAGCGCCGCCGCGATCGCGAAGGGCACCCAGGGCCCGGCGCTGCGCAGCGGCAGGTCGAGCCCCGAGAGCACGCGCAGGGCCGTCACGAGCACCGGCGTGAGCCCCAGCCCGACCGCCGCGCCGAGCACGCTCCCGACCGCCCCCACCACCAGCGACTCGACCACGACCAGCCCGGCGAGCTGCCGGCGCGTCGTGCCGAGCGCCACCAGGATCCCGAGCTCCTTGCGCCGCTCCAGGGCCGCCAGGAGCTGCCCGTTCAGGACCCCGAGGCCCGCCAGGCAAGCCGTCAGGAACAGGATGATGTCGAACAGCACGAAGTCGACCGTCAGGTCGCGCAGCATCAGCGCGATCAGGGCCGGGCCGTCATAGGTCTTGAAGCGCACGCTGGTCGCGCCCAGGCCCGCCAGGTGCTCGGCCAGGGTCGCCTCGACCAGCCCGTGGTCGGCGCCGGGCGCCAGCTTGACCGCCAGCGAGCGCGTCTCGCCGTCCTCGACGCAGAAGAAGCGCGCCAGGGTCGGCGCGTCGACGACTCCGTAGGCGCGCTCGTCGGGATGGAAGAAGTAGCCGTAGGCGTCGCTCACGGCCGTGACGCGCAGCGCCTGCACGCCGTGGCCGCTGGTGTTGATCAGCACCGTGTCGCCCGGCCCGAGGCCGCGGCTGCGCGCCAGGCGCTCGGAGAGCACGATCCCCTGCTGCGCGAAGGCCGCGCGCAGGCCGGGCTCGGCGAGGGGTCCGTGTCCGGCCAGCTCCTCGGCCCGCAGCCCGAGCAGCAGGAAACCCGGGAAGGCGCGCGCGTCGCCCGACTCGACCCCCAGGACCTCGGGGTGGGCGTGCAGCGCGCGCGCGAGCTCCGGGTACGGGAGATTCGGCAGGTTCTCGACCAGCACGCGGTCGGCCAGCGCGCTCCGCCCCCAGACCTCGGTCTCGGCCGCCAGGCTGCGCGTCATGCCCTTGAGGCCCACGAAGGCCGCCACGACCAGGGCCACGGCCGAGATCGAGGCCCCGATGCGGCCCGGGCTCTGCTCCAGGTTGCGCGCCGCGAGCTGGCCGACGAGCGGCGCACCGGGCTCCGCCAGGCGCGCGAGGCGCCCCGTGACGCGTCCGACCAGGCGCGGCAGGAAGAGCGGCAGCCCGACCAGGAGGCCGAGCACCACCAGGCCGGCGAGCAGCGTCCCGATCAGCTCCTTCTCCGCCGCGCCGACGATCGGCACGACGCGGAAGAAGGCCGCCGGGACGGCCGCGACGAGCAGCAGGGTCGAGAACACGTGGAACGAGCTCTTCGAGCGCCGCCCCGGGTCGTCGCCGCGCAGCGTGGCGACCACGTCGGTCCCGCGCAGGCGCAGGATCGGGTAGACCGAGCCGCACAGGGCCACGCCGACGCCGAGCAGCACGAGCCACGTCACGGTCGTCCAGGGCACCTCGAGCAGCGGCAGCGGGCGCGTGACGCCCAGGGTCGTGATCCCGAGACGCAGCAGCACGGTCGCCAGCGCGAGGCCGCCCGCCAGCCCGAGCGTCCCGGCCGCCGCGGCGATCACCAGCGCCTCGGCGAAGAAGATGCGCGCGATCTGGATGCGCGAGGCCGAGAGCGAGAAGAGCGTCCCGACCTCCTTGACGCGCTCGACCAGCGACATCGAGAGCGTGTGGAAGATCACGAACAGGCCCAGCAGGAGCGCGAACAGCCCGGCCACGCGCACCCCGTTGCGGAAGGCGCGCTCGTCGGCCATCTGCCCGACCGCCTTGGCCTCGTTGCGCTCGAAGGTGAAGTCGCGCCCGAGCTTCGCCTCCAGGTCCTCGAGATCGACCGCCGCGTCGCGCCGCACCCAGTACTGCGCCTCGACGAACACGTCGGCGAAGAGGCGCCGGCCGCTCTGGTAGCCGACGACGACCACCTGGCCCTTCGACTTGCGCCCCAGGCCCTCGCCGGCGAGCACGCCGACGAGGCGGAAGACCTCCGAGCGCACCGGGCCCGCCGCGCGCTTCTTCTCGCGCAGCACGCCCTCGACGCACTCGCGCTGGGCGGCGCGCTCGGGCGGCGCCAGGACGAGCTCGTCGCCCACGTCCACGCCCAGCTCCTCGGCCAGCGCGCGTCCGACCAGCACGCCGTGCGCGTCGTCCGCGGCCAGGTCGGTGCCGCGCTCGACGTGGTACACGCCGAGCAGCGGCCCGCTGCCCTCCTCCAGTGCCACCAGGCGCGCGCGCAGCTCGCCCGCGCCCCCCGTGGCCGGCTGCACGCGCACGTCGTTCTGGAAGAAGGCCGCCACGCCGGCCACGCCCTCGAGCGCCAGCAGCTCCTGCTTCGGATCGACCTTCGTGCCGCTCGGCCGCACCTCGAGGTCGGCGCCCCAGCCCGGGTCGAGGCGCTTCGTGCGCGACAGCACGGTCACGTAGTCGAGCGTGAAGACCGCCACGGCCGTGGCGATCCCCACCGCCACGCCGAAGACCGAGAAGAAGGCGCGCCCCGGGTGCGTGCGCAGCGAGCGCGCGGCGAGGGTCAGCGCGAGGCCCATCGGGACGTCAGATCGCGAGGCGCACCAGGGCCTCGTGCACGTCCTCGATGCGCAGGGGCTTGCGCAGGACCAGCTCGGCGATGCGCCCGTCCACCAGGAAGCGCACCTCGTCGGCGAAGGTCGCGTCGCGCGGGTTGTGGGTCACGAGCAGGACCGTGCGGCCGTCGCGGTCGCACACCTCGCGCAGCGCGTGCATGACCTCGAGCCCGGCCTGCTGGGAGAGGTTGCCGGTCGGCTCGTCGCACAGGAGCAGCGGCTGCGCCCCGGCCAGGGCGCGCGCGATGCTGGTGCGCTGCATCTCGCCGCCCGAGAGCTGGTGCGGCAGGGCCGCGGCGCGCCGGGCGATCCCGAGGCGCTCGAGCAGCGCCGGCACGGCGGCGTGGGCCGCGGCGCGGCGCTCGCCGGCGATCGCCAGCGGCAGGGCGACGTTCTCCGTCACCGAGAGATTCGGCAGCAGGTTGAAGAACTGGAACACGTAGCCGACGGTCCTGCGACGCAGCAGCGTGCGCTGGGCCAGCGAGAGCCGCCCGAGCACCTGCCCGTCGAGCTCGAGCGTGCCCGCCGTGGGCTCGTCCAGGCCCGAGATCAGGTGCAGCAGCGTCGACTTGCCCGAGCCGCTCGGGCCCATCACGCAGGTGAAGGTGCCACGCGCCAGCTCGAGGTCGATCCCGCGCAGGACCTCCATCGCGCCGGGCGGCTCGCCGTGGGCCTTGGTCAGGCCCTGCACGCGCACGATCGGCGCGCCCACGTCCCCGCCGACCCCTTCCGCGGCCGGAGCGCTCATCGCGCGCCCGCCGTGGCGCCCTTGGCCGCTTCCCATGCCGCCATCATCTCGGAGAGCGGCGCCTCGCGCAGACGCTCGCCGAGCCGTGCCTCCATGTACCGGAAGCGCGACTCGAAGCGCCGCAGCGCCTCGCGCGTGGCCTTCTCCGGGTCGATCCCGAGGTACTGGCCCAGGAACGCGGTGGCGAGCAGCACGTCGCCCAGCTCGGCCTCGACCTGCTCGGGAGCGCGCTCGCGCTCGGCGAAGGCGCGCTCCAGCTCCCCCACCTCCTCGCGCACCTTGACCAGGGCTCCCTGGACGTCGTCCCACTTGAACCCGGCCGAGATCGCCTTGGCCGAGACGCGCGCCGCGCGCTGCAGCGCCGGGAGCGCGACGGGCACGCCCGCCAGCGCGCTCGCGTCCTTGGCGGCCTCCTTGCGCTCGGCCGCCTTGATCGTCTCCCAGTTCGCCAGCGCCTGGTCGGCCGAGGCGACCTGCACCTCGCCGAAGACGTGCGGATGGCGGTGGATCAGCTTGTCGCCGATCGCGCGCGCCACCTGCGCGACGTCGAAGCGCCCGCCGTCCTGCTCGGCGACCTTGGCGATCAGGGTGATCACCAGCAGGAGGTCGCCCAGCTCGACCGCCGTCTCGCGGTCGTTGCCGTGGTCGATCGCCTCGACCGCCTCGTGGGCCTCCTCGACCAGCGACGGCGCCAGGCTCTGGACCGTCTGCTCGCGGTCCCAGGGACAGCCGCCCTCCGGCGCCCGCAGCCGATCGACGATCGCCAGCACGCGCGCCAGCGCGTCGAGGCGCGCATCCCCCGTCGACGGCGGCTCCTG
>DASVAP010000227.1:0-5222 GCA_036376275.1 Planctomycetota bacterium
TAGCCCGGGCTGAGGAAGAGGGGCGCGGAGACGCGGAGGTGAAGACGCGGAGGACGCGGAGCAACCCCGGAGCAGGACGAGGAACCCATGACGAGAGGGGACGTCCTCGGACACGCCCACGTGCTTCCCCCGCACTCCGCCGGGTCAGCGCACCAGCGACAGCCCCACGATCAGGCTGCGCCCCGGCCGGTTCAGACCCGAGCCATGCACGCGGTAGTCCTCGTCGAGGATGTTCTCCAGCCCGAGGTCGAGGGCCGCGTGGCGCCCGAGGCGCAGCCCGCCACGCACGTGGAAGACCACGTAGCCGGGCGTCCCGCCGGGCGGGATGCGCTGGGTGTCCTGCGTGTCGGCGGTGGAGAGCTCGTCGGCGTCGCCCGCGCCCTGGGCGACGAGCTCGAACCAGTGGCGCTCGTCTTCCCAGCGCGTGCCGAGCTGGGCCGTGAAGGGCATGAGCTTGTCGAGCGACTCCGTCTCGATCACCGGGGCGGAGGTCGGGAAGGTCTCGACCTCGCCGTACACGTAGGTGGCCGCGGCGAAGACCTCCCAGCCGCCCCCCACCGCCAGCGCGCCCTCGGCCTCGACCCCGTAGACCTCGCCGTCGCCCACGTTCTCCTTGACGACCTCGGCCTGGCCCGAGCCGTTCACGTTGCCGGTCGGGCGGCGCAGGATCAGGTCGCGCACGTCGGTGTAGAACACGGCCAGCTGGCTCGCCAGGCGCGCGCTCTGGCTGCGCAGGCCGAGCTCGTAGTTGGTGGTGTACTCCGGGTCGAGCCCGGGGGTCGGGATCTCGAACTCGTTCGAGCGTGCCGAGTCGAGGCGCGTCAGGTCCGACAGGTTCGGGGCGCGGAAGCCCTGGCTCACGCCGCCGAACAGGTTCAGGCCCTCGGGCTCGAGGCGGTGCAGGAAGCGCACGCTGCCCACGAAGGCGCTCCAGTCGTCCTCCAGGTCCGTCTGGCCGCTCGTGAGCGGGTCGAAGACGCTGTCGGCGTCGACCTCGGCCAGGTTGAAGCGCCCGCCGAGCGTCAGCGTGGTGCGCGCCGAGACGTCGATCTCGTCCTGCAGGAAGGCCCCGAACAGGTCGTAGCTCGCGTCGTCCGCCACCGGGCCCTGGATCGGGTTGCTCGAGCTCGAGGAGTCGACGTCGTCGTGGTACCAGTCCGCGCCGTAGGTCAGGCGCCCGAGGCCCGTGTCGGAGCTGGCGTGGGCGAAGAGGCCGAGGGTCCCGACCTCGAAGCCCTGCTCGCTGGCCGCGCCGCCGCCCGTCACGCGCTTCAGCGTCTCCTCCTGGTCGTGCCAGGAGAGGCTGGCGTGCACGGAGTCGATCCCGCCGCCCTGCTGGTCGGCGTGGAACTGCAGGTAGGTGAGGGCGCGCTGCTGGTCGAGGTCGTGGCGCCGGTCGGTGCCGACCGTGGTGCCCTCGAAGGACTCGGCGAAGAGCGTGCGGTGCGTGCGCGGGGCGTCGTCCTGCTCCAGGCGCTGGTGGGCCAGCACCAGGCGCGCGTTGCGGCCGAGGACGTGCTCGAGCTTGAGGTCGCCGGCCCACTCGTCGTAGCCCGTGTTCTCCTGCGTGCCGGTGTCCTTCCCGCCGGAGACGTCGTCGAACCACTTGCCGTCGGCGCCCAGGAACAGGCCCGTGCGCTCGCCCCAGGTGGCCGAGACCTCGCCGCGCACGACGTCGGACTCGTCGGCGCTGGCGAAGCGGTAGACCAGACGCTCGGAGTGCCGGAAGCCCTCGCCGAAGGTGTGCGGCCCCTTGGTCAGGGCGTTGACCGTGCCGCCGATCGCGTCCGAGCCGTACAGCACCGAGCTCGGCCCGCGCACCACCTCCAGGCGCTCGATCGAGTAGGGATCGACCGTGGCCCAGTACTGGTTCGGCCCGGAGCGGAAGACCGAGTTGTTCAGGCGGATGCCGTCGATCAGCAGCAGCGTCTGGTAGCCGGTGAAGCCGCGCAGGTACGGCGAGCCCTGGCCCGGGCCGGTCTCCTGCACGCTCACGCCGGGCGTCCCGTTCAGGATCTGCGGCGTCGTGCGCGCGAAGCGCTGCTCGAAGCCCTCGCGCTCGAGCACCGTGACGGCGTAGGGCGCCTCGAGCCATTCCAGCTCCTCGCGCGTGGCCGTGACGAGCGTGGTCGCGCCCGGCGCGGCGCGCGGCCGCTCCTCCTGCACGACGGGTCGCGGCCCGGGCCGGATCGGGGGCTGGAGCGGAGCCGACGCCAGGGTGGGCAGGGCCAGGAGCAGGGGGGACATCGCCGGGGGGGAAAAGCGGGACGGGCGCGGCAACGGGCAGTCGCGGGCTCGGTTCAGGAGAACCGCGCCTTTGGTGCGCGCAGCGCAGGCTGCCCGCGGCACCCGGTGGCACCGGCGCGCGGGGCTCGGCATCCTCTTGACCCGTGGGACCGGAAACGACGCGCCGCGTGCTCGCGCTCCTGGCCCTGGCGGGCCTGGGCTTCGCCCTGACGGCCGCCGCGCTCCGGCCGCTCGTGCCCTGGCCCGAGGACTACGGCCTGGCGGCCAAGCTGCGCTGGTGGGAGGAGCACGCGCAGGAGTACGACCTCGTGTTCCTGGGCTCGAGCCGCGTCTACCGGGCCTTCGATCCGGCAGCCTTCGAGGAGGAGCTGGCCCGGCACGGCCGGCCGCTGCGCGCCTTCAACTTCGGGGTCGGCGGCGTGCGCCCGTTCGAGATGGACCTGATCCTGCGCGCCGTGCTGGCGCGCGCGCCGGAGCGCCTGCGCTGGGTGCTGTTCGAGTGCCTGGCGCTGGACCCGCGCTTCCCGGCGCGCGAGGACCCCACCGCCGGACGCGTCGTCTTCTGGCACACGCCGGGGCGCACGCGCGACGTCCTGCGCGCGCTGGCGAGCACGCCCTTCGAGCCCGAGGACGCGCGCGAGCTCGCCCGCGAGCGCCCGCTGCTGGCGCGAGTGGCCGAGGCGGCCGGCGGACTCGAGCCCGCCTGGCGCCTCGACCTGGCGCACCGGCACCTGCAGGCCCTGCTGTGGAACCTGACGAGCTACGGGCAGGGCCCGGCCATGCTCGGGGGCCTCCTGGACGAGGATCTGACGGGCGCGCGCCGCACGGCGCTGACGCCGGAGGAGCTCGCCCACCGGCACGGCTACGTGCCCTTCGAGGAGAACGCCGAGGAGGTCGACCAGCTGCGCAACGAGCGCCTGCGCGCGGACCCGAGCGACTACCTGCGACGCGTGCGCGAGCTGGAGGCCGAGGCGGACGAGCTCCCGGACGTGGGCACGCTCGTCCCGCAGGTCTTCGCGGCGCGCGGTGCGGCGGTGCGCGCGGCGGGCGCCGAGCTCGTGCACGTGATCGTGCCCGACCGCAGCCCGCGGCTCGAGGGCCGGGTGCTGGCGCGCGCCGGAGCCATCGAGACGCTCTTCGACCTGAACCAGCCGCTCGTGTGGCCGGAACTCTTCACGCTCGAGTCGCGCTACGACATGGGACACCTCTCGCGCGCGGGCGCGCTCGAGTTCTCGCGCACCCTCGCGCGGCTCCTCGCCCAGCACCTGGAGTCGCGCCCGTGAGGGTCGCGCTCCACGCGCGCGACCGCGGCCCTCGCCTGCGATGATCTTCACCGAGGGCCGCTTCTTCGTCCTGTTCCTGGCGTGCTTCCTGGTCCACTGGGGGCTGCGGGGGGCGCGCGCGCGCAAGCTGTGGCTCCTGGCGACGAGCTGCGTCTTCTACGGCGCCTGGGACGCGCGCTTCCTGGCGCTCCTGTTCGCCACGGCCGCGATCGACTACGCGGTGGCGCTTGCGCTGGTACACGCCGCCACCCCCGGCCGGCGGCAGACCTGGCTGGTGCTCTCGGTGTGCGCGAACCTGGGCGTGCTCGGGTTCTTCAAGTACTGCGGCTTCTTCGTCGACTCGGCCGTGGCCCTGGGGGCCTGGCTGGGCTTCGAGCTCTCCGCGCCCACGCTCGCGATCGTGCTGCCGGTGGGCGTGAGCTTCTACACCTTCCAGTCGATGAGCTACACGATCGACGTGTACCGCGGGGCCATGGCGCCCACGCGCAGCTTCCTCGACTTCGCCCTGTTCGTGGCCTTCTTCCCGCAGCTCGTGGCCGGGCCGATCGTGCGCGCGATCGACTTCCTGCCGCAGCTCGAGCGCGCGCGGCGCTGGGCCGAGGTGGCCGTGCGCCCGGCGCTGGTGCTGTTCCTGGTGGGCTTCGTCAAGAAGGCCTGCATCGCCGACCAGGTGGCGCCCACGGTCGACGCGCTGTTCGCGGCGCCCGAGCGGCACGGAGCCCTGGCGAGCTGGGTCGGGATGCTGCTCTACTCGGTGCAGATCTACTGCGACTTCTCGGGCTACAGCGACATGGCCATCGCCTGCGCCGCGCTGCTCGGCTACCGCCTGACGCTGAACTTCGACTTCCCCTACCTGGCCGGAGACATCACGGCCTTCTGGCGCCGCTGGCACGTCTCGCTCTCGAGCTGGTTCCGCGACTACCTCTACATCCCGCTCGGCGGCAATCGCGGGGCCCCGGGGCGCACCTACCTGAACCTGGCGATCGTGTTCTTCCTGTGCGGGCTGTGGCACGGCGCGCAGTGGACCTTCGTCGTCTGGGGGCTGCTGCACGGGCTCTATCTGGTCGTCCACAGGCTGTGGGCGGCGCGCGTGCCCGCCGCGAGCCGGCTCGGACGCCTGGGGCGGGCGGGCGGGTGGGTCCTGACGCCGCTCGCGGTGCTCTTCGCCTGGGTCGTGTTCCGCGCGCAGGACTTCCGCACGGCCTGGCGCCTGTGGCGGAACCTGTTCGGTCTGGCGGAGCCGGGGGTCCAGGAGGTCACGTGGCGCTGGTGGCCGTTCCTGGCGGTGCTGCTCGTGCTGCACGTGCTGGCCCGGCGACGCACGCTGGTGCCGCTGGAGCGCGCGGCGCCCGATGGGCTCTTCGCGCTGGGGTATGGCGTGGCCTGGGCGCTGGTGCTGCCGTGGGTCGCGACGGGGGCGCAGCCGTTCATCTACTTCCAGTTCTAGGGGGCGGCGGAGGACTCTCTCTGGGTTGGTTTGGGGGCGTGATCGGGGGGGGGCGGGGGGTGGGGAGAAGTTGCGCGCGGGCTGGGCCCGGAGGCTGGGACGAGGCTGCGCGCCCGCCGGGGCCCCGCCGCTGCTCCGTGGCGCTACCGCCGGACCCGTGGCGCCGTGCAGTCGAGCTCTCGAGGCGCCACGCGGTCCGGAGGCGCGCGCTTCGCGCGCTCGCGGAGCGTCCGGACCGCGTGGCG
>DASVAP010000233.1:0-2080 GCA_036376275.1 Planctomycetota bacterium
GCAGGAGGCCGTGCAGCCGCGCGAGCAGGAGCGGGCCCCGCTCGAGCTCGGCGGCGCCTTCGCCCGCGGGCGGCGGACCCTGCGAGAGCGGGCCGCTCACCGCGCACCCTTCGCGTGCAGCGCGAGCGTGGCCGCCTCGCGCGTGGCCGGCCAGCGCGAACCCTGCGCGGCCTGCAGCGCGGCGAGCGACGCCGGCGTGTCGAGCCGCGCGATGCAGCGCGCGAGACCGGCGAGCAGGGACTCCGTCTCGCGCGACGGCTTCCGCGGCGGGTCCAGCAGCTCCACGAGGGCCGGCAGCAGGCGGTCGTCGCCGGTGGCGCCGAGGCCCGACAACACGGTGCGCTGCTCGTCGAGGCTCGCCTGCAGGAACTCGGGCGCGCGCACGCGGGCCAGCAGCCGTGCGGCGACTTCCGGGTCCCGGCCGGCCGAGAGCAGGTACAGCGCACCGGACTGGACGCGCGGGTCTTCGGCGTCGAGCGCGTCCAGCAGCACTTCACGCGCGGCCGGCGAGGCAGCCTCGCCCAGCACGGCGATCGCCTCCATGCGCACGCGGCGGTCCGTATGACGGAGCAAGTCGTGGAGCCAGGGCACCGCCACGTCACCGCCGATGAAGCGCAGGATGTGCAGCGTGTTGCGCACCACGTACCAGCGAGGGTCCTGGAGCCGGCTCTCGAGCCGCGCCTCCTGGCCGCGTGCCACCTCGGCGATCGCGCGCGCGAGCGGCCGGCGCACACGCTGCTGCTGGCTCTCGAACAGGATGGCGAGGTACCAGTCGAGCGCGACCGGTCCGAGCGCGGCGACGAGCTCGAGGAATGCACCCACCTCGGCGGGGCCCTGGTGGTCGAGCTTCTGCACGGCCGCGGCCGTCACCACCGACCCGGGGCTCGTGAGCGCGGCGAGGCACTCGGGCGCATGGCCGTCCGCGACCGGGTCGGAGCGGAGCGCCGCCGCGGCGCGGCTCGCGGCGGGCCAGTCCCCTCTCGCGATCGTCTCGAGCAGCAGCCGTTCCACGAACCCCCGCAGCTCGGCGCCCTCCGCGGCCGACAGTCCCGCCGCGTGCGCGTCGTCGAGCAGCGACAGCGCGGCACTCGAGCGTTCGAGTGCGGCCTCGGACTCCCGCTCGCGCCGGAAGCGCTCCAGTTCGGGACCGGAGCCCGCGATCAGCTCCTCGACATGGTCGTCCAGCAGCTGCGACGGGTCACAGGCCAGCCAGTCCTCGGAACGGCTCGGCGGGGACGGGGCCCCGGGCACCGCGGCTGCCATGGGCAGCGAGGGACCCGACGGAGCCACGAGCGCGAGCGCCACGGGCTCCGGCGCGGAGGGTGCGGCGCCCTCGGGCCACGCCATCGGCGGCCGCGCCCCGGCGCGCTCGTCGCCCTGTCCCGCGGCGCCCTCTTCGTCGAGGTCGAGCCACATCTCGGCCGAGACGTAGTTCATGTCCACGTGCTCGAGCTCGGCGTCCCACAGCAGCGTGCACAGGTCCTCGTCGCTCGTGCTGGCGCGGTTGGTGGCGCGGATGATCAGGGCGAGGAACGAGTCGAGCTCGTCACGGCCGATGCCGGGCAGGAGCGACACCGAGTGGATGCCGTCCCGGAAGAACACCTGCCCGAGGTTGTCCTCGCGCGTGCGCGCCTCGTGCACCACGTGGTCGCGCACGAGCACGGCGTCGGCGGTGAAGCGCAGCTTCAGCGTGCCGTGGGAGTCGAGCAAGGCATGCAGCGAGGCCGCCAGCTCGGACTTGAACTTCTCGAGCGTCGGGTTCTGCGGGCCGTAGAGCCGCCACGCCTTGAGCGTGCGCGACCACTGCTGCACCCACAGGCTCGCCTTACGGGCCTGGGCGGCCTCGTTGGCGTCTGGTTCGGGGGTGGGCACCCCCACGCGACCTGAAGCGCACATCGGAGGGGACGACTCCTGGGGGATGGGTCGGCCCGTTCATCGGCAGCGCGAGGTCAGTGACTTGAGCGCGAACTCACGGCCGCCCGGAGGGCGGGTCCGGGTGCGCTCAGGCGGCGCGTTCCTCGCCCTCGTCGTTGTACGGACCCTCGAGGTCGTCGCCGTCCATGGGCGGCAGCTCCTCGTC
>DASVAP010000243.1:0-9799 GCA_036376275.1 Planctomycetota bacterium
GCCGCAGCTGCCCGCAGGCGGCGTCGCTCTCCAGGCCGCGCGACCAGCGCACGGTGGCGACGATGCCGGCCTCCTCCAGGGTGCGCTGGAAGCGTCCGGCGGCCTCGGCGTCGGGGCGCGCGTAGGTCGCGTCGGCCACCGGGTTGTAGGGGATCAGGTTGACCGTCGCGCGCCGGCCGGCGAGGCGCGCGGCCAGGCGCCGCGCGTGTCCGGGCGTGTCGTTCGTGCCGCCGAGCAGGACGTACTCGTAGGTGATCTCGCGCCCGGTCTTCTCGAACCAGAGATCACCCGCCGCCAGCACCTCGGCGATCGGGACGCCGTGCATGGCCGGCACCAGCTCCCAGCGCTGCTCGTCGTCCGGCGAGTGCAGCGAGATGGCGAGCTGGAAAGGCGGGTCGTCCTCGGCGGCGCGGGCCAGGCGCTCGGGGAAGCCCACGGTCGAGACCGTGATCTTGCGCGCGCCGAGGCCCAGCTCGGCGCGCACGAAGGCCAGGGCCGCGAGCACGTTCGCGTAGTTGAGCAGCGGCTCGCCGATGCCCATCACGACCGAGCGCGAGAGCGGCCCGAGGGCGCGCCCGAGCAGGTACTGCTCGACGATCTCGTGGGCCTCCAGGTTGCGCACGAGCCCGTCCTTGCCCGAGGCGCAGAAGGGGCAGCGCACGGGGCAGCCGACCTGGCTCGAGACGCACAGCGTCGCGCCCTTGCCGGGGGTGCGCGCGGGGATCCACACCGTCTCGACCGTGCGACCGTCGGGGAAGGCAACGAGCAGCTTGATCGTCCCGTCGGAGGCCGTGCGGCGCGCGAGCTCGCGCGCGGCCAGCAGCGGCAGCTCGGCCGCCAGGGCCCGGCGCAGCGGCGCGGAGAGCGCGCTCATGCGCGCGTAGTCGAGCACGCCGCGCGCGGTCGCCTCGCGCCGCACGATGCGCGCGTGGAAGGGCTTTCCGCCCAGCTCGGCCACGGCGCGCTCGGCCTCGGCCGGGGTGAGCGCGAAGAAGCTGCGGGCCGGGCCGGGCGTGCTCACGGCTCGACCGCCGCGACGTGGCGGCGGAGCTGAGCCGCCACCTCGCGCGCGATGCGGCGTGCGTCCTCCAGCGAGCGCGCGTTGGCGCCCCCGACCGAGCGGTGCCCGCCGCCGCCGTGGCTCTCCATCACGGTCCCCAGGTGCACGCCCTCGGGTGGCGCGTTCCAGGGGTTCTGGCCGGCGGTCACGTGGAAGCCGCTGCGGGTCGGGATCACGCCCACGGCGTAGAGCGCGTCCTTGAAGTGGAAGAAGGAGGCGAAGCGCTCGCGCCGGATCTTGTTCGAGGAGGCGTCGTACAGCACCACGCCGGCCTCGGTCGAGTCGACCGTGGGCGGGAACTGGCGCAGGGCCAGGTCGCGGTTGCGCGCGGCGCGCTGGAAGGCGCGCTCGACGTCGGCGCGCGCGGCCAGGGCCGCGAGCGAGCCGTCGACCATGTCGCGTACCAGGCTGTCGGACCAGTCCGGGCCCGGGGCCGCCGCCAGGGCGCGCGAGATGCGCAGGGCCGGGTCGTCGCCGAACAGGGCCTGGTCGATCGAGTCGAAGCGCGCCGCGTCGATCACGTCGGACCAGCGCGCCATCTCCAGGAAGCGCTCGGGCGGCGTCAGGCCCCAGTGCGCGGCCGCGTGGCGCAGGAGGATCGGCGGGCACGAGGGCGAGGTCTCGTCCCACTGCCAGAACTCGCTCGGGGCGTACTGCGCGCGCAGCTCGGGCGTGAGGAAGGTGGTCGGGTGGTGGTCGAACCAGTAGAGGGCGCGCGGGTGGAAGTGGAAGTCGACGATGGCGAAGCGCTGACCCTGCTGGAAGCCCTCCCAGTTCGCGCGCTGGTCGTAGTTGACTCCGACCCAGGCCGGCTCCTCGCCCCGCGTGCGCAGGCAGTGGGCCAGGATCGCGGCCGAGACCATGCCGTCGAAGTCCCGGTGGTAGTGGATCGTGAGGGAGGCGCTCATCCTGGGGGCGCGGAGCTGGCCGCAACCCGGCTACGGTAGCGGGCGATGGCGGGGGGGTGCCAGGTGCGGGCGCGGGAAGGGGCGTCCCGGCGAGATGCCGGCGGGGAGCAGAGGCAACGGCGCCGCCCTCCTCCGGGCGGGCGAATGCCCGCCCGGAGGAGGGCGGCGGTCACGCTGACGGCGCGATCAATAGCCGATCTGCGATCGGCTAGGCGATCTCGCGCTGCTCGCCGGGGATCTCGGGCGTGGGCGGGGCCTCGCTCTCGACCGGGCGGGAGGGCGTCTTGAGGCCCAGCGAGAGCGAGCGCTTGCCGAGCACCACGTCGGCGTCGAGCACGAAGCGGCGCGTGTCGCGCCGGTCCGGCAGCTCGTACAGCAGGTCGAGCAGGAGTGCCTCGAGGATCGAGCGCAGCGCGCGCACGCCGGTCTCGCGCTGGATGGCGATCTCGGAGACCGCCTCCAGGCCGTCGGGCGTCACGATCAGCTCGGCGCCCTCCATCGCGAACAGCGTCTGGAACTGGCGCAGGATCGCGTTCTTGGGCTGCGTGAGGATGCGCACCAGGTCCTCGCGCCGCAGGTGGTTGAGCGTGACGGTGACCGGCAGGCGTCCGACGAACTCGGGGATCATCCCGAACTCGATCAGGTCGCGCGGCGAGAGGGCCTTGAGGATCTCGTCCTTCGAGAGCCCCTCGATGCCGCGCGCGGCCTGGGCCTGGGCCTCCTCGGAGGCCTCCGAGCGGTGGAAGCCCAGCACGTTGCGCCCGATGCGGCGCGAGATGATGTGGTCGATGTCGCTGAAGGTCCCGCCGCAGATGAACAGGATGTTGGTCGTGTCGATCTGGATGTAGGCCTGCTCGGGGTGCTTGCGCCCGCCCTGGGGCGGGACGTTGGCCACCGTGCCCTCCAGGATCTTGAGCAGGGCCTGCTGCACGCCCTCGCCCGACACGTCGCGCGTGATCGAGACGTTGGCCGTGGTGCGGTTGATCTTGTCGATCTCGTCGATGTAGACGATGCCCTGCTGGGCGCGGTCCTTGTCGAAGTCGCAGTTCTGCAGCAGCTTCAGGAGGATGTTCTCGACGTCCTCGCCGACGTAGCCGGCCTCGGTCAGGGTCGTGGCGTCGGCGATCGCGAAGGGCACGTCGAGCATGCGCGCCAGGGTGCGCGCCAGCAGCGTCTTGCCCGAGCCCGTCGGGCCCACCAGCAGGACGTTCGACTTCTCGATCTCGACGTCGGTCGCCTGGCCCTCGCCCTGGCGCAGGCGCTTGTAGTGGTTGTAGACCGCGACCGAGAGCACCTTCTTGGCCTGCTCCTGGCCGATCACGAACTCGTCCAGGTAGCGCACGATCTCGATCGGCGTCGGCAGCTTGCCGCGCGGGTCGGCCGAGAAGCTCGGGCGCGTCCCGGCGCCGCGCCGGCGCTCGGCCGGGCGCTGGGTCCCTTCCCCACCCCTTCGCTGCTCCTCCTGGAGGATGGAGTTGCAGATCTCGATGCACTCGTTGCAGATGTAGACGCCGGGGGGGCCTGCGATGAGCGAGTCGACGTGGTGCCGCATCTTCTCGCAGAAGGTGCAGCGCTCGACGTGGCGCCCGCGGCCTGAGGACCTGGTCATGGGGGGACGGGACGGAGAGGGAACGTGGGGACAGGACAGGGAGGACCCGCGTCCTATTCTATTCGCTTCTAGGGGGATGGGGCCTTCTTCCCGGCCCGAGTGTCCACGATGTGGTCGATCAGGCCGAAGTCCTTGGACTCCTCGGGCGACAGGAAATTGTCGCGGTCGGTGGCCTTGTCGATCTCCTTCGAGCTCTTGCCCGTGTGGTAGGCAAGAATTTCCTCCAGGCGGCGCTTCGACTTCAGGATCTCCTCGACCTGGATCTCCATGTCGCGCGCCGTGCCCTGCACGCCGCCCCACGGCTGGTGGATCATCACCCGCGAGTTCGGCAGCGCGTAGCGCTTGCCCTTGGTGCCGCCGGCCAGCAGCACCGCCGCCATCGAGGCCGCCTGGCCGAGGCAGTAGGTGGCGATCTCCGGGTTGACGAACTGCATCGTGTCGTAGATCGCGAGACCCGCCGTGACCGAGCCACCCGGGCTGTTGATGTAGACCGCGATGTCCTGGGAACGGTTGGCCTTGTCCAGGAACAGGAGCTGCGCCATGATCGCGTTCGCCACCTGGTCGTCGATCGGCGTGCCGATGAAGACGATGCGCTCCTCGAGCAGGCGCGAGTAGATGTCCATCGAGCGCTCGCCGCGCCCGGTGCGTTCGATGACGTAGGGAATGAAGTAGCTGTGGGGGCCTTGCATGCCGGTAGGCTCGCGCGTGAGGCTGCGGAGGGTCGGGGGGGTGCGCCGGACGGGCCGGCGCGGGGACGGTCGCGGGCTGTCTAAACGATCGCGGGGGCGGGTTCAACACCCGCATCGAGCGCGCGTGGCGCGCTCGATCGGCACGAGGGGATCCTACCCCGCTGCATCGACGGGAGGCGCGCGCGGGGTGCCGCGAGACCTGCCTGCGCCCGCGCTCCCGTGCCGCTTCGTCCGCCGCTCAGGCCGGCGCCTGGATCGCCGCCGAGGCGCGCAGGTAGCGCCGCACCTTGCGCTCCAGCAGCTCGAGCCCGAGCTGGCGCAGCAGGCCCTGGTCCTTGTAGTAGCGGGCCACCTCCTCGGGCGTGGTCCCGTTGCGCTGGGCGATCGAGGCGAGCTCGCCGGCCACGTCCTCCTGGGTGACCTTGAGCTCCTTCTGGCGCGCGATCTCCTCGATCAGGTACACGGCCCGCAGGGCCTTCTCGGCGCTGGTGCGGGCGCGCTCGCGCTCGCTCTCGGCGCGCTTCCTGGCCTCCTCCTCCGCGAGCCCTTGCTCCCTCAGACGCTCGATCAGCTCGGCCTGGTGGGCCTCGACCTGGTCCTGCACCAGCGGCTCCGGCAGCTCCATCGGGTGGGCCTCGAGCAGGCGCTCGAGCAGCTCGGCCTCGATGCGCTGCTCCTCGCCCTCGGCCTTGGCCGTGCGCATGCGCGCGCGCACGGCCTCGCGCAGGCTGGCCTCGTCGCTGGCCTCGAAGGCCTTGAACAGCTCCTCGTCCGAGGGCGGCACGATCCGCAGGACCTCGCCCAGGACGATGCGCACGCGTCCCTTGTCGCCGCGCGCCTCCTCGACCGGGAAGTTGGCCGGGAACTCCAGCTCGATCACGCGCTCGTCGCCGGCGCGCGCGCCCACCAGGGCCTCCTCGAAGGTCGCCGGATCGACGCCCACCGGCGGGTTCTTCGGGGCCAGGCGGATGCCCTCGCGCGAGAGGATGCTCTCCTCCGAGCCGGCGCGCAGGAAGTCGAGCTTGGCCACGCACAGCCCGTCGGCCGCCAGGGGCTCGTCCCCGGCCGGCTCGGCGCGCGAGTTCGAGCGGCGGATCTCGGCCAGGGCGCGCTCCAGCTCCTCGTCGTCGACCGCGACGCTCTGGCCCGCGACCTCCAGGCCCTCGACCTGGCCCAGGGTCAGCTCGGGCCGCAGCAGGATCTCGAAGTCGAGGCTGTAGGGCTGGCCCTTCTCGGGCAGCTTGCCCTCCAGCGCGATGCGCGGGAAGGCGGCCGGGCGCAGCTCGTGCTCCTTCACCGCGCGCTCGTAGGCGTGCTGCAGGAAGTGCTCGAGCACGTTCTTCTCGACCTCGGCGCCGAAGTGCTTCTCGAGCAACGGGCGCGGGGTCTTGCCGGGGCGGAAGCCCTTGAGCGAGACGCGCTGGGCCAGGCGCGCGAACTCCTGGCCGCGGGCGCGCTCCAGCTCGGCCGGCGCCAGGGTCATGGTGACCTGCGCCTTGCCCTTCTCCTTGGTCACCGCGACCTCGAGGCCCGGGTGGTGGTGCTCGTCGTGCGTGTGGGCGGCGGCGTGGGCGTGGGCGGCGTGGGAGTGGCTGGAGGCGCGCGACATGGGCGGTGGGCTGCGGGAAAGAAAAGCGCACCAGGCTAGCCGCGGGGCGGCGCGAGCGTCCAGCGACGCCCCGGCTCTTCGTGCGTTTCCGCGCCCGCGGGGAAGCGCGGCGCCGGCCGCGGGTCCGCGGGGCGGGCGCGGGTAGAGTCTGCGCGCATGAACCTGCGCCTGCGCACGATCGCCACGCGCGCCGAGGCCGAGGGCGTCGCGGCGCTGCTGGAGCAGGCCGTGCGCGAGGTGCTCGACGACCCGGACCAGCGCCCCGAGGAGGTCGCGCGCCGCACCCTGGCCCGCCTCGGCGGGGCGCGCGAGGCGCTGCTCGTGGTGGCCGAGCCGCGCGAGGTGGCGCGCCCCCTGGCGCTGGCCGCCAGCGCGCCCTTCGAGGACCCGCTGACGGGCGCGGCGCGGGCCCTGCTCGTCCTGCTCTACACCGACCCCTCGATCCGCCAGCGCGGCGTGGCGCGCGCCCTGGTCGGCGAGCTGCGCCGGGCCCTGGCCGCGCGCGGCGTGACCGAGCTGTGGGCGCGCGCGGCCCACAACGACGACGCCCTGATCTCGATGGGCGAGCGCTGGGGCTTCGTGCGCGTGTGGGAGCTGATGAGCGTGGAGTAGGGGCGCCCTCGGTGAGCAAGATGCGTCCGGCCGAGCTCTCCGTGGTGGTCCTGACCGGTGCCGGGATCTCGGCCGACAGCGGCGTGGCCACCTTCCGCGGCCCCGGCGGCCTGTGGGAGGGCCAGCGCATCGAGGACGTGGCCACGCCCGCGGCCTGGGCCCGCGACCCGGCGCAGGTGTGGCGCTTCTACCAGCTGCGCCGGGCCGCCCTGACGACGGTCGCGCCCAATCCGGCGCACCACGCCCTGGTGGAGCTCGAGCGGCGCCTGGCGGCCGCCGGGGCGCGCTTCACGCTCGTGACGCAGAACGTGGACGACCTGCACGGGCGTGCCGGCTCGACGCGGCTGCTGCACATGCACGGCGAGCTGGCGCTGCTGCGCTGCGAGCGCTGCGAGGCGCGCACGCGCGACCTCGCCCAGCTCGATCCGGCAGCCTTCGCCGCCTGCAGCGCCTGCGGCCACCCGCGCCTGCGCCCCGACGTGGTCTGGTTCGGCGAGGTGCCGTATCACCTGGACGAGATCGCCGCCGCCCTCGCGCGCTGCACCCACTTCGCCGCGATCGGCACGAGCGGGGTCGTGTACCCGGCGGCCGGCATGCTGGCCGAGGCCCGCGCCGCGGGCGCGCGCACCAGCGTGCTGGCCCTCGAGCGGCCCGAGAACGCGCACCCCACCGACGAGTTCGTCCCCGGGCGGGCGTGCGAGAGTGTGCCGCGCTGGGTCCGCGCGTGGCTCGGCGAGTGGGGGCTGTAGCCGGACCGCAGCACTCGACCTCGGGAGTCGTCGACGCCCTGGGCCCTCCGGGTCGCCCGGAGCGCCTACATCGAGCCGCGCGGATGGGCGCTAGAGATCGTCGTTCAGGCGCGAGATGACGATGCCCGAGCCGAGGTACACCGGCGAGGGCAGCGGGTTCGGCAGGGCCGTGGTCTTCGAGCCCCCCGGCACCTGCGGTGCCGTCGGCAAGAGGTAGAGGGCCTGCGCATAGAAGGGCAGGATCTCGTAGCCCGGGGGCAGGAAGCCGAGGTTCTCGGTCCAGTGCAGGCTTCCATCGGTGCCGATGACGCCGATGGTGTCGCTGAACCGGTCGACTCCGAGCAGATCGGTGCCTCGATGGGGGAGGCGGAAAGTCGAGCCGGAGGTCAGGGAGTAGCGGACGACGACGACCGTCCCCGGTGGACCCTCGACTGCGAACTGCGTGGCCTCGCTCTCGCGCGTGGGGTTGTTGACCGACAGGGAGAGGCCTTCTCCGGACAGGTACCGCACGGTGCCGGTGATGGTGCTTCCCGGGCAGGTGGCGCTCAGGCGCAGGAAGGTCGAGTCGCGCGAACGGACGGTTCCGACGGTCTCGAGGGCCACGCTCGCCTCGCTGCAGTCTCCCCCCGCCCAGGGGCCCAATCCCCTGAGCGTGCAGGCGGAGAGGAACAGGAAGTCGTCGGTCGACGTGAGTCGAACGCCCGGGCCCCCCGGATGACGGTTGGTGTAGGTGTACGGAGGTCCTGCCGCGCCGAAGCCGCCGGTGAAGTCGCAGTCGTAGGCATGAACGCGCGATCCTCCACCGATCAACAGGCCCGGGGTTCCGGTGGTGCCGGTCCTGTGGCCGGAGACGGCCGTCCGGTTCAGGACCACGGCGGCACAGTCCGAAACGGTCATGCCCGGTGCAAATGCGACGGTGAAGGCATGCCCGACGGAACAATCGTCGATCCATACCCTGCCCTCGTTGGCCTCGAGATGGATGGACTCGATGCCGGAGCCCCGCAGTCCGGACAGGCGAACCTCCTGCGACGAGGTCAGGTTCCGCACGTCCACCGTGTCGCTGAGCTTCACGTTGCGCGGGTTCCAGGCCTGGATCGTCAGGGACTTGCCGTGGATCGGATACCACCCGACCCCCGAGGCGTAGGTCCCTCCCCGAACCAGGATGGTGTCTCCCGATGTGGCGGCCGCCAGGGCCGCGTCGATGCTGGTGAAGTCCGCCCCCGTCGGCTGCCCGTCGCGCAGGAAGGCACCCACCGCGAAGTCGGGGCGGCCATCCGCGTCCCAATCCCCGAGGCTCGCCAGGGCCGAGCCGAGCCCGTCGCCCGAGGCCACCCCGGTGAACTCGCTGGTGAGGATCCGGCTGGATTGAACCGTGCCATCGGCATTCAGGAACAGGACGAACACCGCTCCGGTGCTCCCGCCGCTCGCGCCCACCGCCAGGTCGGGCACCGTGTCGCCGTTCAGGTCGCCCAGCGCCGTGAGGTCCCCACCGAAGCTGGTGTGGGCATGATTGCCGAGCCCTCCCTGGGTCCTGCTGATCTTCTGGTGGCTCTGGACCGTGCCGCTGGCATTCAGGAACAGGACCCAGACGGCGCCGACGTTGGCGCTGCCATCGTCGTCCCCGATCGCGCCCACGGCGACGTCTGCCACTCCGTCCCCGTTCATGTCCCCGATTCGGGCCACGGAGGAGCCGAACGAATCACCGTTGTCCAGGCTCCCGGTGAACCCGCCCACCGTGCGGCTGATCTTGCTCACGGACTTGACCGTCCCGGCCGCGGTCAGGCGAACCAGCCGGATGGCGCCGGCGTTCGAGACCCCATCGTCGTCCCCGCTGGCGCCGACGAGCAGGTCTTCCACTCCGTCGGCGTCGAAGTCTCCGAGGTTCGCGAGGGCCGACCCGAAGAGGTCCCCTTCCTGGAGGCCGCCCACGACCAGAAGAGCCTGGTCCACGACGCTCCCGTCGGAGGCCACCGAGAGGACCCTGACCTGGCCTTCGTTACCCGGAATGCCGTTGCTGCCGGTCGCGCCGACGGCCAGCTCCTGGTTGCCGTCGCCGTCGAGGTCACCCAGCGACGCCACGGCCCCACCGAAGCCCGTGAACTCGGGCAAGAAGGTGCGTCCTCCGAAGGCGAGGCTCGGGCGGATGGGCACGCGCTTCAGCAGGGTGCCATTCGGGTTGCGGTAGAGCAGCCACAGCACGCCGCGGTCGATGCCGGTACGGTCGTCGCCCGGGGCGCCGACGACCAGGTCGGGCGTCCCGTTGCCGTCCAGGTCGCCCACCGGCGTGACGCTCGAGCCGTACCCGTCGAAGTCGCTGACGGGATCGGGTGTGGGGACGGCGCTCAGCGAGTCGAGCGTGCCGTCGGGGTGAAGATCGAACAGCCACATGGCTCCATGGCTGTTCGGACCATCGTCGACGGTCCACACGTTGCCTTGCGCGGCGTTCAGGCCGCAGAGCAGCGTCGCGCTGGCGAGGAGGGAAGATCCGAGTCCAAGGATGGTCATGGAAAACCTCCGGAGGCCGTGCCGGTACTACTGGTGATTCAGGCTAGCGCCCGGCCTG
>DASVAP010000244.1:0-25562 GCA_036376275.1 Planctomycetota bacterium
CTCCTTCTCGGCGCCGGAGTCGCCCACCAGCGCCTCGGCCTCGGAGCGCCGGCTCTCGTGGCGCTCCAGCTCGAGCGCCAGGCGCGCGACCTCCGACAGGCGCCCCTGCTCGCGGATCAGCTCGACGGCGCGCTTGTGGTCAGCGGCGATCTCGGGCTCCGACAGGCGTTCGGTCAGCTCGCGGTAACGCGCGGCCTTCTCGCGCAGCTTGGCGAGCACCGCGGGCGAGAGCAGCATGACGGCGAACGGTCGCGCAGCCGCCGGCTACTTCTTCTCGGTCTTGGCGTAGCGCTTGAGGAACTTGTCGACGCGCCGCGCGGAGTCGACGAAGCGCTGCTTGCCGCTGTAGAAGGGGTGGCACACGCTGCACACCTCGACGCGCAGCTCGCTCACCGTGGCGCGCGTCTGGAAGGTGTTGCCGCAGCCGCAGGTCACGGTGCAGTTCGTGTAGCGGGGGTGGATGCCGTCTTTCATGGGCCGGAGCTCCCGGGGGGCCGGTGGACTGGGTCACCGGACGGTCGGAGGGGCGTCAGCGAAGCGCGGCAGGTTAGCGCAGCCGGCGCGGACGGGCAAGACGCCCCCCCTCACCCGCCCGCCGCGGCCAGCAGCGCCAGGGCGCGGGCCACGGGCAGCCCGACCACGTTGTCGAAGCCGCCCTCCTCGAGGTCCGTCACGAAGCGGTCGGCGCTCTCCTGGATCGCGTAGCCGCCGGCCTTGTCGCGCCACTCGCCCGAGGCCACGTAGGCGCGGATCTCCTCGGACGCGAGCGCGCGCATGCGCACCCAGGTGCGCTCGTGGTCGCCGTGCAACGGCCCCGCCGGCGCGCGCACGACGCACAGCCCCGTCACCACGGCGTGGCGCGTGCCCGCGAGGCGCGCCAGCATCGCGGCGGCCTCCTCGGCGTCGCGCGGCTTGCCCAGGTACTCGTGCGCGTGCCCGCGCGGGACGGCCACGATCGTGTCGGCCCCCAGGACGAGCGTCCCCGGCGCGTGGCGCACGGCCACGGCGCGCGCCTTGCGCTCGGCCAGGAGCCGCGCTGCGGCCTCGGGCGCGAGGTCCGGGGCGAAGTCCTCGTCGACGTCGGCCGGATCGACCGTGAAGGCGAGCCCGGCCCGCGCGAGCAGCTCGCGTCGGCGCGGCGAGGCGGAGGCGAGCACGAGCCGCGCGCGCGGCGCGCTCACTTGCCCTTCTTCTGGGCCTTCGTGTTCTGGGCCTTCGTGGCGCCGCTGGTGGCGCGCTTGTGGAGGCTCTTCTTGGGCGCCGACTTCTTGCGCGAGCGCGCCGCCAGGGCCTGTTTCTTGGCGGCGGCCTTGGCCAGCTCCTTGGCGCGCGCGCTGCGGGCGGCATCGCGCAGCTTCTTGGCGTCCGCCTTGGCCTTGGCCACCAGGCGGCGCTTCTCCTCGGCCGCGGCGCGCTTGCGCTCCTTCTCGACATCCTTGCGCTGGCGCTCCTCGTCGCGCACGCGCTGGAGCTCGAGACGCTTCTGGGACTGCTTCCAGTCGCGCTCGACCTTCTTGCCGAAGGGGCAGCTCAGCACCAGCGGACACTGCCAGCACAGCGGCTTCTTGGCGTCGCACCACTTCTCGACCACCAGGCCGAGGCGCGTGGCGAAGTCCTGGCGCATGCTCTCGGGCACGAAGCTCTCGATCCCGGCCTGGGCCTTCTTGATCGAGGTCGTGCGCTTGGCGAGCCCCAGACGGTCCAGCACGCGCACGATCGGCGGGCTGACCGGCAGCTCGCCCGGGCAGGCGAGGTGCAGGATGTAGTGCCCGACGCTGGCGCCCAGGAAGGGCAGGCTCGAGGCGAAGCGCGCGGCCTCGGCCAGGTCGCCCCGGATCACGTCCAGGTTGAAGCCGTGGATCTTCTGGTAGATCTCCTGCAGGAACTCGCGCACGTCGCGCGCGACCAGCACAGCGAGCTCGGTGCTCTTCGTCTGGATCAGGTGCTGGAACTCCTGGGCCTGGCTGACGCGCAGCTCGTTCCAGTCCGGATAGGCCCCCGCCAGCGCCGCCAGGGTCTTCTCGGCCGCCGACTCGGACAGGCGCCGCTGCAGCACGGCCAGGAAGGCGACCTCGAGCAGCGTGCGGCCCTCGCCGGACGGCATCGGCAGGCTGGGGGCGGGGACCTTGGCCAGCAGCTCGGCCAGGCGCGTGGACTTGTCGCTCACGGTCGGGCTACGCCTGCGCGCCTTCGGCCGGAGCGGCCTTGGCCGCGGCGCGGCGGGCCGCGAGGCGCGCCTTGCGGCGCTCGACCTTGGCCGCGCCCAAGCGCTGCTTGCGCTCGGCGCGGTGCTTCTTCGCCTGCGTGGGCTTCTTGCGCCCCGGGCGCTCGCGCATGACGCGCGGCTTGTCGCGCAGCGGGATGCCCTGCTGGCGCAGGATCGAGGCCACCGTGTCGCTCGGCTTGGCCCCCAGCGCCAGCCAGTACTTGACGCGCTCGGGGTCGAGCTTGAGGCGCAGGGCCTCGACGGGCGAGGCCGGATCGTAGTGCCCCAGCGTCTCCAGCGTCCGGCCGTCGCGCGCGTTGCGGCTGTTCGTGGCGGAGATGCGGTAGGAGGGGCGGTTCTTGCGCCCCGTGCGCTTCATGCGGAGGACGACGGCCATCGCGTTGCAGGGAGGGGATCGGGTCGGGCGGCCCACCTGTGGGCCGGAAATGGAGGCGCAAGAGTCTAGGGATCGCAGGCCGGGCGGTCCATCCCGGAGTGATGGCCCCGCGCGTCAGCGACGCTTCTTCTTGCGCTTCTTGTCCTTCTTGCGCTTCGAGCCGCCCTGGCGGGTGGCCGAGTTGCCCATCGGCCGGGCCGCGCGCTCGCCGCCGAAGAGCCCCCCCAGGCCGCCGAGTCCGCCGAGCCCCCCCAGCCCGCCGAGCCCGAGGCCCCCGGGACGGGCCCCGGCCCCCGGAGCTCCGCCGCCCCCCAGCAGCCCGCCCAGGTCGAGCCCGCCGCCCCCGCCCAGGAGGTCCGCGTCCGGCGCCAGCCCCTCGAGCGCGGCCTTCTTCTCCTTGAGGCCGAAGCGCGCCCCCAGGCCGAGCTTGTTCATCTCCTTCATCATCTGCTTCATGCCCTTGAAGGACTTCAAGAGCTCGTTGACGGCCCCGACCTCCTGCCCGGAGCCGCGCGCGATGCGCCGCCGCCGGCTCATGTCCAGGCTGTCCGGGTGCAGGCGCTCGAAGGGCGTCATCGAGGTGAAGAGCGCCTCGAGGCGGTTCATCTTGCGGTCGTCGACGTCGATCTGGTCGACCAGGCCGCCCATGCCCGGCAGCATCCCGAGCACCTTCTTCATCGGCCCGAGGCGCCGGAACATGCGGATCTGCGCGAGCATGTCCTCGAGCGTGAAGCTCCCGAGGACCATCTTCTCGTAGGCGGCGTGGGCCTCCTTCTCGCTGATCTTCTCCTGGGCCTGTTCCACCAGGCCGACCACGTCGCCCAGGCCCAGGATGCGCCCGGCCATGCGCTCGGCGTGGAAGGGCGCCAGGTCGTCGAGCTTCTCGCCGGTGCCGAGGAACAGGATCGGCGCGCCCGTCACGGCCTTGAGCGACAGGGCCGCGCCGCCGCGCGCGTCGCCGTCGAGCTTGGTCAGGATCAGCCCGGTCAGGGCCAGCCTGGCGTGGAAGGCCTGGGCCGAGCGCACCGCGTCCTGGCCGGTCATCGCGTCGCACACGAGCAGCGTGGCGTGGGGCGAGGTGCGCCGCGCGATCTCGGCCACCTCGGCCATCAGCTCGTCGTCGACGTGCAGGCGGCCTGCCGTGTCGAGCAGCACCACGTCCCGCCCCAGGGCCGCGGCCTCGCGCACGCCCTGCGCGCACAGCTCGTCCGGGGCCAGGCCCTCGCGGTGAAAGACCGGCACGCCGAGGCGCGTCCCGAGCACGCGCAGCTGCTCCACGGCCGCCGGGCGCTTGACGTCGGCTGCCACGAGCAACGGACGGAGCTGGTGGCGGTCGCGCAGGAGCTTGGCGAGCTTGGCGCAGGTCGTCGTCTTGCCGGATCCTTGCAATCCGGCCAGGAGCACGACCGTCGGCGGGTGCTTGGCGAAGGTGAGGCGCGCGTCCTCCGGCCCCATGGCCGCCACCAGGGCCTGGTGGACGGCGTGCACGAACTGCTGCGAGGGCTCGACCCCCGCCACGGCCCTGGCCCCCACCACCGACTGGCGCACGCGCTCGACCAGGTCGCGCGCGACCTGGAAGTGCACGTCGGCCTCGAGCAGCGCGGCGCGCACCGCCTGGCAGCCGGCCTCGATGTTCTCGTCGGTCAGCTCGCGCTTGCCGCGCAGGGCGGCGAAGGCGGAGCCCAGGCGGGCGCTCAGGGTCTCGAACATCGGGGGCGCAGAGGATAACGGACGCTCCGGGGCCGCGCGCGGACCGGGCGGCGCGTCGCAACCCGGCCGCGCAGCGCGACCTGCGGGTTCCGGAGACTTTTTTCGCAGGTGCCGCTCTTCCGCGGCGTCTCAGTGCGTACCAAGAAGGCACTCAATACCGCCTGGCAGCCGGGGTGACCCGGCAGCCGAGGACGGGGCCGGCTCGGGCTCGCAGGGGAGCTCGGGCCGGCCACTTTTTTTGGCCCGAGGGACCGCCCGGGGAAGCCCGGGCCAGGCGGCGCGCCGCGGCCGGGGTGGGCCGGCCCGGCGCCAGGGCGGGCGGTGCCCGTCACGGAGTCGCGCGCGGAGCGGAGAGCGCGCCGGGCTACAGGGGCGGCGAGTCCGTGTCGGGCTCGCGCCAGATGCCGGCCCCGAGGGTCGAGAGGCGCTCCTCGATGCGCTCGTAGCCGCGATCGATGTGGTAGACGCGGTGCACCTTGGTCTGGCCCTGGGCCACCAGGCCCGCCAGGACCAGGGCGGCCGAGGCGCGCAGGTCGCTGGCCATGATGCTGGCCCCGGAGAGGGCCGGGACGCCCTCGACCACCGCCGCCGTCTCCTGGCGCCGGATGCGCGCGCCCAGGCGCAGGATCTCGGCCAGGTGCATGTAGCGGTCGGGGAAGATGCGCTCGGTGATCACGCTCACCCCGTCCGCCAGGGCCATCAGCGCCATCCACTGGGCCTGCAGGTCGGTCGGGAACCCGGGGTAGGGCTGGGTCGTGATGTCGGTCGGCCGCAGGCGCTCGCGCGGGTCGCGCGGCTGGGTCTCGATCCAGTCGCGCCCGCGCTCGATGCCCACGCCGGCGCGGTAGAGCGCGTCCAGCAGTGCCGTCAGGTGCTCGGGCCGGCAGGCCTCGACGCGCACGCGCCCGCCGGTGATCGCGCCGGCCACCACGTAGGTGCCGGCCTCGATGCGGTCGGGCACGACCGCGTGGCGGGCGCCGTGCAGGGCCTCGACGCCCTCGATCTCGATCGTGGGCGAGCCGGCGCCGTGCACCTTGGCGCCCATCGCGTTCAGGCAGTTGGCGAGGTCGACCACCTCCGGCTCGCAGGCAGCGCAGGAGAGCACCGAGCGCCCGCGCGCCAGCACCGCCGCCATCATCACGTTGCGCGTGGCCCCGACCGAGGAGCCCGAGGAGGTCGCCAGGTACGCCTCGCCGCCCGGCAGCCCGCCGGGGGGCGCCTCGGCCACGACGTAGCCCTCGCGCGTGCGCACGATCGCCCCCAGGGCCTCGAAGCCGCGGATGTGGGCGTCGACCGGACGGACGCCGATCGAGCAGCCGCCCGGGTAGCTGACCTCGGCCCGCCCGCGGCGCCCGAGCAGCGGTCCGAAGACCTCGAAGGAGGCGCGCATCTTGCGCACCAGGTCCCAGGGCGCCACCGGCTGGGCCGAGGGCTCGGTGCGCAGCGCGACGCGCGTGCCGCTGCGCTCGACCCGCGCGCCCAGCACCTCGAGGATGCCGAGCATCGAGCGCACGTCCGACAGGTCCGGCACGTTCTCGAGCTCGAGCGTGTCCTCCGTCAGGAGCGCGGCCGCCAGCATGGGAAGACACGAGTTCTTGGCCCCGGCGGTGCGCACGGTGCCCTGCAGCGGTCGCCCGCCCTGGATGACGAAGATGTCCACGTTGCGTTGGCCTCGGAGTAAGGGGGTCTCGGTTCGGCGCGGGGCGGTACTAGCGCGGTGCAGAGGGCAGCATGCGCCCGAGCGGCCGTCCGCCGAGCACGTGCAGGTGCAGGTGGGGAACCTCCTGGCCGCCGTGCTCGCCCGTGTTGGCGATCAGGCGCCAGCCCTGGGCGAGCCCCTCGGCCCGCGCCACGGCAGCCGCGGCCGACAGCAGCGCGCCGGCCAGGCGCGCGTCCGTGAGCTCGGAGAGCGAGGCCACGTGGCGCTTGGGCACCACCAGGACGTGCGTGGGCGCCTGGGGATGGATGTCGCGGAAGGCGAGCACGTCGGCGTCCTCGTGGACGCGCGTGGCGGGGATCTCGCCGGCCACCAGGCGGCAGAAGATGCAGCTCATGCGCGGAGGTCCTCCACGCGCCCACAACCTACGGATGGCGCGCGCGGTTCCAAGCCCCGAGTGGCGCCCCCGCTCCGCCGCGCACGCCCGGGGAGGGGGTCGCGCGCCCCCGCCGCCCCCCGGCCATTTGACCCCTTCGGGGCGCACTCCTATCCTCTTTGCCCTTCCGGCCGCGACCGGTGCCGTCGCGCCGCGCGCCGCGCCCCTGCCGGCACGCCCTGGTCCCACCCCTAGAGAACCGCCGTCGCCGATGACCTCCGAGATCGCTCCGACCGACGCCGCCACGACCCTCCTCTCCGACGCACCGGCCTTCGATCTCGAGCGCGACACCTTGTCCTTCGCCGCGCTCGAGGCCGGCAAGGTGGTCGTGTACGAGTCGGTCGACGCGCGCCAGCGCTTCCAGAAGCGCGTCGAGGCCCTGGCCACCTCCGGCGACGCCGGCCGGCGCCGCGGGCTGGGCCTGTGGATGCTGGGCGAGTACGAGCGCGCGGCCCAGGAGCTGGCCGCGCACGAGAGCGACGACACCGCGGCCTACACACGTGCGCGCGCGCTCTTCGCCCTGGCGCGCTTCGACGAGGCGGCGCGCATCTTCCAGCGCCTGAGCGAGAAGCACCCGCAGGAGCCGCGCCCGCGCTCCGGACTGCTGGAGGCGCGCTTCGAGCAGGCCCTGGCCAAGGGCGAGCCCGCCAAGGCCTGCGAGGAGCTGGTGCACGCCGTCAAGGCCGCGCCGGGCGGCTTCACCGAGACGGCCGAGGGCCGCTACCTGCTCGGGCGCGCGGCCGAGGTCACGCGCGAGTTCCAGCAGGCGCTCGAGCACTACGACCAGGCCCGCGAGGCGGATCCGAACCACACCGCGCTGCTCACGCGCTTCGCGCACCTGGCCGAGCGCAGCGGACTGGACGACCTGGCCATCGGGCTCTACGAGGATCTGCTGCACATGCACCAGATCGACGTGAACTCGCTGGTCAACCTGGGCGTGCTCTACGAGGACTGCGGGCGCGACGCCGACGCGGCCTCCTGCTACGACACGATCCTGCGCAACGACGCGACCCACGCCCGTGCGCGCATGTACCTCGCCGACGCCCGGGCGGGGATGAACATGTACTACGACGAGGATCTGGAGAAGAAGGAGGACCGCCTCAACCAGATCCTGCGCATCCCGATCACCGACTTCGAGCTCTCGGTGCGCGCGCGCAACTGCCTCAACAAGATGCAGATCACGACGCTCGGCGACCTGGTGCAGAAGACCGAGCAGGAGCTGCTCTCCTACAAGAACTTCGGCGAGACCTCGCTGACCGAGATCAAGGAGATCCTGCACTCCAAGGGCCTGCGCCTGGGCATGCCGCGCGAGGAGGCCGTGGCCTCGATCGAGGCCCACGCGCGGCGCATGCAGTCGGGCGACCGCTCGGACGTGATGAACAAGCCGATCCTCGATCTCGCGCTCTCGATCCGCGCGCGCCGCACGGTCGAGACGCTGGGCTGCCTGACGGTCGGCGACATCACCAAGCACGCGGCCGACGAGCTCCTCTCGATGCCCAACTTCGGCCAGACCTCGCTGCAGGAGCTGCGCACGAAGCTGACCGAGCTCGGCCTGAAGCTGAAGGGCGAGTAGCCCCAGCGGGTCGTGTACGACTACCTGGAGGGGCAGCCGGCCGAGCGCCGCCCGACGCGGCTCGTGCTCGACGTGGCCGGCGTCGGCTACGACCTGGCGGTGCCGCTCGGGGTCGACTTCGCCCCGCGCGAGGGCCGCGTGCGGGCCTGGACGCACCTGGTCGTGCGCGACGACGCGCACCTGCTCTTCGGCTTCCCCTCGCGCGAGCTGCGCGAGCTCTTCCGGCTCCTGCTCGAGGTGCGCGGCGTCGGCCCGGGCGTGGCCCTGGCGGTGCTCTCGACCCTGCCGGGCGACGAGCTCCTGCGCGCGATCGCGGCCCAGGAGACGGCCCCCTTCCTGCGCGTGAAGGGCGTGGGCAAGAAGACCGCCGAGCAGATCCTGCTGGACCTGCGCGACAAGGCCCCGCAGCCGGCCGGAGCGGCCGGGCCGGGCACGCTCACGCCACAGCCGGCCGCCGGCTCGCGCGCGCTCGAGGACGCGGTGCGCGCCCTGACCTCGATCGGCTACTCCGACAAGGAGGCCAGGAAGAGCGTCGAGAAGGCGGCCGCGCGCGTGAAGGACGGCGACCTCGAGACCCTGGTGCGCGTGGCCCTGAGCGAGTGAGGCCGGCGCGGGCGGGCGGCGCCCGGACCCGCGCGGCTCCGGTCGGGCCGGCCGCACGACCGAAAGGTCGCCCGCCCGCTTGTATTCCCGGCGCGCCCCGCGTGTCCTTCTGGCCCCCGCGATGAGCCCCCCCCACTCGCCCCGCATCCTGGTCAGCGACGAGCTCGACCCCTCGGCCCTGGAGATCTTCCGCCGCGCCGGCTTCGCGACCGACGTGCGCACCGGCCTGAAGGAGCCCGAGCTGTGCGCGGCGATCCGCGGCTACGACGCGCTGGTCGTGCGCTCGGCCACCAAGGCGACGCGCAAGGTGATCGAGGCCGCCGACGCGCTGCGCGTGATCGGCCGGGCCGGCATCGGGGTCGACAACGTCGACCTGGAGGCCGCCACCGAGCGCGGGATCGTGGTCATGAACACGCCGCGCGGCAACGCCACGACCACGGCCGAGCTGGCGATCGCGCTGCTGCTCTCCCTGGCGCGCCACATCCCGCGCGCCGACCGGCTGGTGCGCGCCGGCCAGTGGAAGGCCAAGGGCCTGGTGGGCACCGAGGTCTTCGGCAAGACCCTGGGCGTGATCGGCCTCGGACGCATCGGGCGCCTGGTGGCCGAGCGCGGCCGGGGCCTGGGCATGAAGGTCGCCGCCCACGACCCCTACCTCGCGGCCGGGGGCGCCTCGCCGGTGCCCGGGGTCGAGCTGCTCGCGCTCGAGACCCTGCTCGAGCGCGCGGACTTCGTCAGCGTGCACGTGCCGCTCAACGAGTCGACCCAGAACCTGCTCTCCTGGGAGCAGTTCGCGCGCATCAAGCCCGGCGCGCGCCTGATCCAGGCCGCGCGCGGCGGCGTGGTCGACGAGGAGGCGGTGCTCGACGCGCTCGCCACCGGCAAGCTGGCCGGGGCCGCCTTCGACGTGTTCGCGGTCGAGCCGCCGCCCAAGGACCACCCGCTCTTCGCGCGCGATGACGTGGTGCTGACGCCGCACCTCGGGGCCAGCTCCGAGGAGGCACAGCTGCGCGTGGCGCGCGACATCGCCGATCAGATCGTCGGCTTCCTGGCCCACGGCGTGGCCGAGAACGCGGTCAACGCGCCCACGCTCCCGGCCGAGGCCATGGCCGAGGTCGCGCCGTTCCTGCTGCTGGCCGAGAAGCTCGGCAGCTTCCTGGCCCAGCGCATGCACGGCCAGATCCGCAAGGTCGAGCTGACGGCCGGCGGCGAGGTCCTGCGCCACGGGATGGAGCACCTGCAGCTCGCCTTCCTGGTCGGCGTCCTGCGCCACACCTGCGACCGCAGCGTGAACTTCGTCAACGCCCCGGCCCTGGCGCGCGAGCGCGGCCTCTTGGTGCTCGAGAGCCGCGAGGAGCGCCCCGACTACCTGGGCGGCGAGATCCGCGTGCGCGCCAGCGAGAAGGCCGGCGGGCGCACGCTGTCCGTGGCCGGCGCCGTGTTCGGGCGCGAGCCGCGCATCGTCGCGGTCGACGACCTGCGCCTGGACCTGCCGCCGCGCGGCTTCCTGCTGGTCACGCGCCACAAGGACCAGCCCGGCGTGCTGGGCCAGATCGGCACGCTCCTCGGGCGCTACCAGATCAACATCCAGCGCCTGGAGCTGGCTCCCGGCGCGAGCGAGGGCGAGAGCGCCCACGGCTACCTGACGCTCACGCCCGAGCCGGGCCCCGTGGTGCTGGAGGCGCTGCGCTCGGTCCCGGCCATCGAGGAGCTCCAGCTCCTGCGGCTGTAGCACCCGTGGTTTCCCCGACCGAGCTGCGCGACCTGCCGCCGCCCTACGGCACGGTCGTGTTCGACTGCGACTCGACCCTGGCGGCCATCGAGGGCATCGAGGAGCTGGCGCGGGACAATGCCGAGGTCGCGCGCCTCACGCGCGCCGCGATGGAGGGCAGCGTGCCGCTCGAGGAGGTCTACGGGCGGCGCCTGGCGCTGGTGCGCCCGACGCGCGCCGACCTGGAGCGCATCGGCGCACGCTACGTCGAGACGCTGCTGCCGGGCGCGGCCGCCCTGGTGGCCGCGCTGCAGGCCCTCGGGAAGCGCGTGTGCATCGTCTCGGGCGGGCTGCTGCCGGCCGTGGCCCACGTCGCGCGCGCGCTGGAGCTGCCCGCGGCCCAGGTCTTCGCCGTCGACCTCTGCTTCGACGCCGCCGGACGCTACGCGGGCTTCGACGCGCAGGCGCCGCTGGCGCGCGCGGGCGGCAAGGTCGAGGTGCTGCGCGCCCTGCGGCGTCCGGGCGAGCGCCTGGCGCTGGTCGGCGACGGCGCCACCGACCTCGAGGCGGCGCCCGAGGCCGAGCGCTTCGTCGCCTTCGGCGGCATCGTGCGCCACGCGCGCGTGCTGGCGGCCGCGCGCGTGCGCGTGCTCGACCCGGACTTCCGCGCCCTCGTGCCCCTCTTGCTCGCGCCGGAGGAGCAGGCGCGCCTGGCCGAGCGCCCGGAGCACGCCGCGCTGCGCGCCCCCGCGCGCGGGCCGAGCCCGCCGACCGCGTAGCGGCGGCCAGGCGACGACTTGCACGCCCCGGAGGCTCCTCGGAGGCCTGCCGGGCCCTCCCACGCCCTGCCCGGCGGCGCCGCCGCCGGACCATCGAGCCGCACCGCCCGCGCGGTCGAAAGGGTGCCGCCGAAACCCGCAGGGCCCTTGCTCTCGCCCCGCGCGAGCGCGAGCCTTCCGGGTCGCTCCGAGGCCCGCACCCCTTCCGCAAGCGCGCATGAAGATCTGGATCCCCGGCCCCACCCACGTCCGTCCCGAGGTCCTGGCCGAGCAGACGCAGCCGATGATCGGCCACCGCTCGAAGGCCATGACCGAGCTGATCGAGCGCCTCGACCCGCCCCTGCGCCTGGCCTTCGGCCTCGGCGCCGGCACGACCGCGACCGTGGCGGTCGGCAACCACAGCGCCACGGCGATGATGGAGGGCTCCCTGCTCGGCGTCGGCCGGCGCGTGCTGGCGCTGGTCAACGGCTCCTTCTCGAAGCGCTGGGCCGACATCGCGAAGCTGCTCGGCAAGGACGTGAGCCTGCTCGAGGTGCCCTGGGGCCAGGCGGTCACCCCGGAGGCGCTGAGCGAGGCCCTGCGGACCCAGGGGCCCTTCGACGCGGTCACGCTGGTCGTGTGCGAGACCTCGACCGGCGTCCTGACGCCGCTGGCCTCCATCGCCAAGGCCATGAAGAGCGCGCCGGAGACGCTGCTGCTGGTCGACGTGGTCAGCGCCATCGCCGGGACGGCCATCGACTTCGACGCGCACGGCATCGACTTCGCCCTGGCGGGCGTGAACAAGGCCCTGGCGCTGCCGCCGGGGATCACGGTGATGTGCGCCTCGCGGCGCTACCTGGAGGGCGCGCGCCAGCTGAAGCGCGCCTCCTGGTACCTCGATCCGGTGCGCACGATCGACGGGCACGTCGAGCGCAAGACGCCCGCGACGCCCGTGGTGACGCTCTATCGCGCCCTGGCGCGCCAGCTCGAGGACATCACGAACGGCGTCACCCTGCCGGCCGCCGAGCGCGCGAAGCGCGGCGCGGATGCCTGGCGCGCGCGCTTCGAGAAGCACGCCCGCCTGCGCGCGCGCACCCTGCAGTGGGCCGCCAGCCACGGCCTGGCGCCGTTCCCGCCCGAGCCGCTCTCCTCCCCCACCGTGAGCTGCCTCCAGGCCGGCGGCCTGGACGTCGCCAAGCTGATCGACGCGCTCAAGAAGCGCGGCCACGAGATCGGCAACGGCTACGACAAGCTCAAGGGCCTGACTTTCCGCATCGGCCACATGGGCGACCACACCGACGAGGGCCTGGAGGAGCTGCTCCACGCCGCCAACGAGGTGCTGGACACCGAGCGCGTGCGCGTCTGAGCCGCCGGCGGCCGGCGCCCATCGCCGGCCGTCGCGTATGCTTCCCCGATGGCCCGCGAGCGCGGCGACACGCGGAGCGCCGAGTACGCCCGCTACCTCGGCCAGCAGCGCGGCTGGAAGCGCTGGCTCGACGTGCAGGCGCCCTATCGCTGGAACCTGCGGCGGCTCGACCTGGGGTTCACGCTGGATCTGGGCTGCGGGACGGGACGGAACCTGGCGCACCTCGGCGGGCACGGGGTCGGGATCGATCACAACCCGCACTCGGTCGCCGAAGCGCGCGCGCGCGGGCTGGAGGCCTGCACGCCGGCCGAGTTCGCGGCCAGCGCGCACGCGCGGCCCGGACGCTTCGATGCCCTGCTGGCGGCGCACGTGCTCGAGCACATGCCCCTGAAGGAGGCGAGCGCGCTGCTCGGGGCGCACCTCGGCTTCGTGCGCGCCGGCGGGCGCGTGGTCCTGATCACGCCCCAGGAGGCCGGCTTCGCGAGCGATGCAACCCACGTGGCCTTCGTCGGCTTCGCGGAGCTCGAGCAGCTCCTGGACGAGCACGGCCTGGTGCGCGAGCGACGCTACTCGTTCCCCTTCCCGCGCCCGCTCGGGCGCCTCTTCCGCCACAACGAGTTCGTCGTCGTGGCGCGCAAGCCGGACTGAGCCCAGCCGAGACCGGGAGCGCCTCAGCGCGACACGAGGAAGCGCAGCGTGCGCGCCGCCAGGCGCGGGCGCAGGCGCAGCAGGTCGCACAGCACGCGCCAGCCGAGGTGCAGGCGCAGGACGAGCTTCGACTCCGCCGTGCGCGCCGCGCGCGCCCAGCCGCGCGCCCGCGCGCGCGCGGCGATGGCGTCGAAGATCGCGTACTCCTCCTCGAAGCGCAGCAGGCTCTCGGTCTGCTGCGCGGTCGCGTTGGCGGCGTGGCGCCGGTAGGCGTAGTGGGCCGTGCGCGTGCCCACCAGCGTCTCGTCCTCCAGCAGGAGGCGCGTCAGGAGCTCGAGGTCCTGCACCTGGCGCCAGCGCGGCTCGAAGCGCCGCGCGCCGAGGACCGCCCGGCGCCAGCACAGGCTCGGGCACACGATGAAGTCGCCGCGCATCAGCGCGCGCAGGCCCGGCTCGCCGGCCAGCAGGACCTCGCGGCCGCCGCGCGGCACGAGCAGGCGCTTGACGTCGTCCTGCAACGAGAAGCGCCGCCGGCCGGCCGCGTCGATCGTGCGCGCCGGGCAGAAGCAGGCCACCGCGCGCGGGTGGGCGGCGGCCAGGGCCTTCATCGCGCCCACGTAGCCCGGCAGCAGCCGGTCGTCGGCGTGCAGCAGCGTGACGAGCTCGCCCTGGGCCTCCTCCAGGCAGCGATTCCAGGCCGCGACCATGCCCAGCGTGCCGGCGTTGGCCACGTAGCGCACGCGCGCGTCGCCGAGCTGCTCCACCAGGGCGCGCGCCTCCTCCTTGGCGGGCGAGTCGTCAACCACCACCAGGCTCCAGTCCGGGTCCGCCTGCGCGCGCACGCTTGCCAGCGCCTCGGCCAGGTAGGCGCGGCCGGAGTAGTACGGGATCGCCAGGGCGAGGCGCTCGGCCATGGACGGGACTAGCGCGGCTCGAGGCGGCGGTGGATCACCTGGCGCGGCGTGCTCTGCATGTCGTAGGAGAGGAAGCCGAGCAGGAGCTGCACGCCGAGCAGCACCGGCAGGGCCGCCAGCATGACCGTGCCGCTGCCGGTCAGGATCCCGGCGCGCGCGCTGGCCCACCAGCGCGCCAGGCCGAAGGCCGTCCCGCCCAGCGTGAGCAGCGTGCCCAGCACCAGCTCGAGCGAGGCGAAGTTGAAGTCGCGCAGGTAGTAGCGGTAGGCGATGCGCTTGAGCGTGTTGCGCGCGTGCTTCCAGGCGAACTCGGCCAGCGCCCGGCGCACCGACAGGCTGCTCGTCTCGTCGCCGTAGACCGCGCGCATCGGCACGTCGGCCACGACCGCGCGCAGGGCCCCCAGGCGGAAGAGCAGGTCCGACTCGAAGAAGTAGCGCTGCGCGACCTTGTCCCAGGGCAGGTGCCGCGCGACGGCCGCGTGCAGGGCCGTGAAGCCGTTGGTCGGGTCGAAGATCTCCCAGTAGCCGCTGGAGAGCTTGGAGAGGAACGAGAGCATCGAGTTGCCGAACAGGCGCACGCCCGGCATCGCGCCCAGGCCGTCCAGCTCGAAGAAGCGGTTGCCCTTGGCGTAGTCGGCCTCGCCCACGCGGATCGGCGCCACCAGGGTCGGGATCAGGGCCGGGTCCATCTGCCCGTCGGCGTCGAGCTTGACCAGGATCTCGGCCCCGGCCGCCAGGGCCGCGCGATAGCCGGTGACCGTGGCCCCGCCGACGCCGCGGTTCTCGGGGTGGTAGAGCACGCGCACGCGCGGGTCGCGGCACTGGGCCTCGACCCACTTGCCGCTCTCCTCCGGGCAGGCGTCGTCGACCACGTAGATCGCGCGGCACTCCGGCCCGATGCGCGCCAGCACGCCGAGCACCTGCGCGCGGGCCCGATAGCAGGGGACGACGACGGCGATCTCGGGCTCGGGGCGCACGCGGCCGAGCGAAGCTACCACGCTGGCCGCGCCGCTTTCTAGCCCGACCCGCTCACCGGGCCGCGCGCGAAACGGCGCGAATGGCGGCAGGTACAGCGGTTCGCGACCGAGAGGACGGGGGCGACCTCGAACAGGTCGGCGAGGACGCGCAGGGAGCGAAACGCTGTACCTGCCGCCAGTCGCGCCGGTGCAGCCGAGGGCTGGCGAACAGGTCGGGCGAGCCCGCCCGGGGCGGCCCTTGACACTCCCCCGCGCTCCAGCCTCTCATCCACCTCCGCATGCTCGTCGCCGTGCTCGTGCCGACCTACGACGAGGGCGACGCTCCGGCCCAGGTGCTGGGCGAGCTCCGCGCGCTGGCGCCGGCGCTCGGCGGCCTGGTGGTCTACCTGGTCGACGACGGCGGCGCCGCGGCCGTGCCGCTCGCGCGCATGCCGGCGGCCACGCCCGAGTTCGACGTGGTCCTGGCGCGCCACCCGGTCAACCTGGGCCAGGGCGCGGCGCTCGAGACCGCGCGGCGCCTGGCGCTGGCGGACGCGCGCCACACGGTGTTCGTGACCATGGACTCCGACCGCCAGCACCGCGTCGAGGACCTGCCGGCGCTGGTGGCGGCCGTGCGCGGCGGGGCCGACGTGGTCCTGGGCGATCGCTTCGCCGGCCACTCGCGCGTCCCGCCGCTGCGCCGCGCGGTGCTCTTCGGCGCGCGCCTGTTCGAGTTCCTGCTCACGCGCCTGTGGCTGTCGGACGCGCACAACGGCTATCGCGCCTTCAGCCGGCGCGCGCTGGAGCGCATCCGCATCACCCAGGACCGCATGGCCCACGCGACCGAGATCCGCCAGCTCGTCGCGCGCCACCGGCGCGAGCTCCGCATCGTCGAGGTGCCCGTGACGGTCCACTACTCGCGCGAGCTGCTGGCCAAGGGCCAGTCCTCGCTGGGCGCGATCCACGTGCTGCGCGACCTGGCCTTCCGCTTCCTGTTCGGCTCGCGATGAGCATCGCCTCCTGGTTCGTCCTGGCGGTCCTGGCGCTGACCCTGCTGGTCGACTACGCCAAGTTCCGCCGCCACGCGCGGCGCGTGATCGTGGTCGAGCTGGTGGTCTTCACCGTGGCCGGCTGCCTGGCGGCCTTCCCGGATCTCGCCACGCGCCTGGCGGCCGCGGTGGGCATCGGCCGCGGGGTCGACTTCGTCCTGTACCTCGCGATCATCTGGCTCGTGCGCGAGTCGATCCTGGCGCGCCTGACGCGCTGGGAGGACGCCGAGCGCTTCACCGAGGTCGTGCGCGGCCTGGCCATGGGCTCGGTGCGGCGTCGCTCGGAGCTCCCGTGAGCGCCGCGGCTCCCGAGCCCCGCCCCACCCCGCCCGAGCCCGAACGCGTCCCCTGGCGCACGGCCGGCGCGCTGGCCGTGGCCGTGGCCGCCTGCTACGCCAACAGCCTCCAGGTGCCGTTCCTGTTCGACGACCCGGCCCCGGGCGTGGCGCTCGTCTACGACCGGCGCCCGCTCGTCGCCGCGAGCTTCGCCCTGAACCGCGCCTGGAGCGGCTGGGCGACCTGGAGCTACCACCTGGTCAACGTGCTCGTGCACCTGGCCTGCGCCCTCCTCCTGCTCGGGGTCCTGCGACGCGCCATGGCCGCGGCCGTCCCCGCGCTCGCGGCCGGGACGCGCGCGCGCCTGGCGGCCGCGGGCGCGCTGCTGTGGGCCGTGCACCCGCTGCAGACGAACGCCGTCACCTATCTCTCGCAGCGCGCCGAGGCCCTGGCGGTGCTGCTCTACCTGGCGCACCTGTACGCCTTCCTGCGCGCCACGACGAGCGCGCACCCGGCGCGCTGGCAGGGCCTGGCCCTGCTGGCCCTGGCGCTCGCGCTGGGCACCAAGGAGCTGACCGCGACCGCGCCCGTGGCGGCCTTCCTGTTCGACCTCGCCTTCGTGCAGCGCCGGGCGCTGACGCTCCCCGGAATCGTGGCGGCGCTGCGCGCGCGGCCCGCCTACCACGCCGCCATCGTGCTCGTGGCCCTCGCGCTCGGGCTCGCCTTCGTGCTGCCGGTCTTCACGAAGGACGAGACCATGGGCCTCGCGCTGCAGGGCGTCTCCGCGCTCGAGTACCTGCGCACGCAGCCGGGCGTGATCCTGCACTACCTGCGGCTGGTGGTCTGGCCGAGCCCGCTGATCCTCGACCAGGGCTGGCCGATCGCGCGTGCGCCGGGCGCATGGGTGCCACAGTCGCTCGTCGTGCTCGCCCTGCTCGGCGCGAGCCTCCTCCTCTACCGGCGGCGCGCCTGGGCGGGCTACCTCGGGCTCTTCTTCTTCCTCGTCCTGGCGCCGACCTCGAGCGTGATCCCGATCCAGGACGCGGCCTTCGAGCACCGCATGTACCTGCCGCTGGTGGCGCCGCTGGTGCTGCTCGTGGCCGGCGCGAGCCACGCCGCGCGGCGCCTGGCGCCGGGCGCGCCCTGGCTCCCGGCCGCGCTGGCGGGCGCCGCCGTGCTGGCGGCGGCGCAGCTCACCGTGCGCCGCAACCAGGACTTCGCCGACCCCGTGCGGCTCTATGCCCAGGCCGTGGCCCACGCGCCGCACCACGCGCGCGCGCACCTGCACCTCGGGACCGAGCTGCTCGACGCGGGCCGCCTCGAGGAGGCCATCGCGGCCCTCGAGGAGGGCCTGCGCATCGAGCCCGGCAGCGTCTACGGCCACCTGAACCTCGGCAAGGCGTACCTCCAGCAGGGCGACCTGGCGCGCGCGCTGCCGCGCCTCGAGCTGGCGGCCGAGCTCGAGGACGACCCGCGCGTGCAGGACACGCTGGGGGGCGCGCTGCTCCTGGCCGGCGACGCGCCGCGCGCGCTGGCCGCGCTGGAGCGCGCCCTGGCGGCGAACCCGGGCTTCGCGCCGACCCACTGGCGCCGGGCCGAGGCCCTGACCGCGCTCGGCCGCCGGGAGGAGGCCCGCGCCGGCTACGCGCGCGCGCTCGAGCTCGATCCGGGCTTCGCTCCGGCCCACCTGGCGCTCGCCACGCTGCTGCTGGCCGAGGGACGCGCGGCCGAGGCCCTGGCGCACGCCGACGCGGCCGCGGCCCTCGCTCCCGAGGCGCCCGACGGTCCCTTCGCGCGCGCCCAGGCCCTGCGCGCCCTCGGGCGCTTCGAGGAGGCGCTGGCGGCGCTGCGCACAACGATCGAGCGTGCCCCGGAGCTGCCGGAGCCCCACGCCGAGCTGGCCCAGACCGTGGCGCGCTTCGCAGCCGCGAGCGCCGCGGACCGCCGCGACGCCCTGAGCCACGCGCGGCGCGCGGTGGAGCTGGGCGGCGCGCGGCCGGAGCTGCTCCTGATCCAGGCCGAGGCCGAGGCCGGGGTGGGCGAGCTGAGCCTGGCCGTCGCCACGCTCGAGCGCGCTCTGGCCCTGCCGGGCAGCGCGCCGCTGGCGGCGACGCTACGCGCACGGCGCGACGAGTACGCGGCGCGCGCGCCGCGCTGACGGGACGCGCGTCGGCCGGTGTGCCGCGCCGGCGCCTTTGGCATCCTTCCGCCGATGCAGCCCGAGGCTGGCGCCCCCGGAGCGGCCCCCCGGCCGTCCTGGCTCCCTCTCGGCGCCTTCGTGCTCGCGCTGGTCGTGTGCTACGCGAACAGCCTGCGCGTGCCGTTCCTGTTCGACGACCCGTTCCTCTCGCCGGACGAGCCCGACAGGGCGCTCGACTACTCCACGCGCCCGCTGGTGTGGGCCACCTTCGACCTGAACCGGGCCCTCTCCGGGCGCGACACGACGAGCTACCACGTCCTGAACGTGCTCGTGCACCTCGCCTGCGGGCTGCTCCTCTTCGGGATCCTGCGGCGCACGCTGGCGCGCGCCGCCCAGGGCTGGAGCGCGAGCACGCGCGAGGGCGTGGCCTGGGTCACGACGCTCCTGTGGCTGTGCCATCCGCTGCAGACCGAGTCGGTGACCTACCTGTCGCAGCGCGCCGAGTCGCTCGGGGCCCTGTTCACGCTGGGCGTCCTGTACGCGGTGATCCGCGCGCGCGACGGGACGCGTCCGGGCGCCTGGCACGCGCTGGCCTGCCTCGCCCTCGCGCTCGGCTTCCTGACCAAGGAGACGATCGCCACGGCGCCGCTGCTCGTGCTGCTGTACGAGCACGTCTTCCTCGCGCGCACCCCGCTGCGCGCCCTGCGCGCGAGCCCGGGGCTCTACGCGGGTCTGGCGGGCGTCGCGGCCGTGGCGGCGGCGGCCCTGATCGTGCCGCTGCTCGCGATGGAGGGCGGCTCGGCGGGCTTCAAGCTGCGCGAGTTCACGGCCCTCGACTACCTGCGCACGCAGCCGGGCGTGATCCTGCACTACCTGCGGCTGGTCTTCTGGCCGCACCCGCTGTGCCTCGACTACGCCTGGCCGATCGCGCGCGCGCCGGGCGAGTGGGTGCCGCAGTCGCTCGCGGTCCTGGCGCTGCTGGCCGGCACGCTGCTCGGGCTGGTGCGCCGGCACTGGCTCGGCTTCGCGGGCGCGTTCTTCTTCGTGTACCTGGCGCCGAGCTCGAGCGTCGTGCCGATCCGCGACCCGGCCGTCGAGCACCGCCTGTACCTGCCGCTGGCGGCGGTGCTGGTCGTGGTCGTGGTCGCGGCCGAGGGCGGGCTGCGGCGCCTCGCGCGGCGGCCGGCGTGGCTCGGGCCGACGCTCGCCGGCACGGCGCTGGCGGCGCTCGCCGGGCTCACGATCCGCCGCAACCGCGACTACCACTCGCCCGAGCACCTGTGGCGCGCCACGGCCGCGCTCGCGCCGCACAACGCGCGCGCCCACGGCAACCTCGGCGCGGTGCTGGCGGGCGAGGGCCGCGACGAGGAGGCCCTCACGGCCCTGATGCGCGGCTTCGAGCTGGCGCCCGAGGACGGACCGATCCTGCTGAACCTGGGCAAGCTCTACGCGCGGCGCGGCGAGAGCGAGCGCGCGATCTTCTTCCTGCGACGCGGCGCGGCGCGCACGAAGGACGCGCGCGGCATCGGCTCGCTGGGCACGACGCTGTTCGACAAGGGCGACTATGCCGGCGCGGCGCTCTACTTCCGCGAGGCGCTCGAGCTCGCCCCCGAGGACGCCGGGGCCCACTTCCGCCTGGCCAGCGCCCTGACCCAGCTCGGGCGCACGGAGGAGGCCCTGGCGAGCTTCGCGCGCGCGCTCGAGCTGGCCCCGGACTTCCAGGAGGCGCGCATCAACCTGGCGGCCTACCTCTGGCAGCTCGGGCGCGCCGAGGAGGCCCTGGTGCACTCCGAGGCGGCCCTCGCGCAGACGCCGAACACCGGGATGGAGCTGCACAACCACGCCCTGCTCCTCGACCAGCTCGGGCGCACGGCCGAGGCGGCCGAGGTCATGCGCCAGGCCTGCGTGGCGGATCCGGAGCTCCTGGCGGCCCACTCGACCTTCGCCGAGCTGGTGCGCGCGCTGCCCGAGGCGCCCACGGAGCTGCGCGAGGAGGCGCTGGCCAAGGCCCAGCGTGCGCGCGAGCTGGCCGGGACTCCGGGCCCCGACCTGTGGCTGCTGGTGGCCTTCTGCGCGGCCGACCTGGCGCGCTACGCCGAGGCCATCGCGGCCGTCGACGAGGCCCTGGCGCTCACCCGCTCCGATCCTGCCGCGCAGGCCGAGCTGGGCCGGCTGCGGGCCGAGCTGGAGCGCCACGCGCGCGAGTGAGGGGCTGAGCAGGAACGCCGCGGCCGAAGGTCGCGGCGTCCTGCCAGGCACTCGGGCTCGTCTTGGCGCGCGATCCTCGCGCGCCCCTTCCGACTGCTTCCTCTGGCCACAAGTGCGCGCTACTCGGCCAGCATGCCGTGGCGCGCCGCCAGCGCGCGCGCCGCGCGCCGCACGTCCTCGGCCGGGAGCACGTGGAGCTGGTAGACGAGGTAGTGCTCCTCGTCCAGGCTCGCCGGCGGCTCGGGGAGGGCCGCGAGCTCCGCCAGGAAGTCGCCCAGCAGCTCGCGGTAGGCCTCGCCGTGCGGCAGGACCCCGCCCTCGGAGTCGGCCGCCTGCAGGCACTCCGCCAGCACGAGGCGCGGCTCCGCAGCCGTGCACAGGGCCACGAGCTGCGCGCGGTACTCGAGCGCGCGCGACACGGCGCGCGGCGTGAAGCCGTGGCGCAGGAGGAAGCCCAGCACGCTCGGCCAGCGCGCGATCAGCGGCAGGAAGCGCGTGCGGTCCGTCAGGTGCCCCTCCTCGTGCAGCACGGTGAGGTCGAGCCACTCGTCGAAGGGGAGGCGCGTCCCGTCCGGGCCCGGCGCACGCTCCGCGAGCACCGCCAGGAGCACGCGCTCGCCCTCGCCCAGGGGCGCCAGCCAGCGCGCGCGCTCGCCGCGCCCGTGCTCGGCCGGCAGCAGCGGCCCGCGCCCGGCCAGGGCCGCGGCCAGGCGCGGCTCCGGAGCGGCCAGGTGCGTCGCCTCGAGCGCGAGCGCGCGCTCGTGGTCGCGCCGCACGGACTCGAGGTCGATCCAGTAGCCCTCGTGCAGGGCCGCGCCGCTGACGCCCGAGCCCAGGCGCCCGGGCCGGCTCTCGACGTCGGCGCCCTCGCACCAGGCGACCCAGCCGGCGAAGGGGACGCCCAGGTGCGCGCCCTCCTTCCACTCGCCGCCCACGCTGCGCAGCACCGTGCCGTCCGGCGGCGTGCCCGGCGCCGCGCCGAAGATCCCGAAGCGCCCGAGGCGCGCCAGCTCGGCCGCCAGGCCCGGTACCGGCGCGCCGGCCGCGCCGCGTCCGGCGCGCTCGTCCGTGGTCGAGAAGCTCGGCCCGGGGTGCACGATCGAGGCCAGGGCCCCGAAGGAAAGGCGCGGCGAATCGACCAGCGGGGTCGGAGCCCCGGCCTGGCGCGCGAAGTGCGGCTCGAGCGCCGCGAGGAGCTCCTCCAGGTCGTCGAGCGCGCGCGCCTCGCCCGGCGCGGCGCCGCGCGCCGGCAGGAAGGCCGGGCGGTCCTCGTCGAGGCGCTCGAGCACGTCGCGCACCCCGGCGAGCAGCGCCTGGCCCGCGGCCGCCTGCGAGGCCAGCGCGAGCGCCTCCGCCGGCGCGCGCGCCGCCAGGGCGCTGGCCCAGCTCTCGGCCTCGTCGAACCAGCCGGCCGCCAGCAGGGCCGCGCCGAAGCGCACGGCTCCGTCGACCGCCTGCGTCTCGCGCGCGGCCAGCACCAGCGCGCGCAGCGCCGGCTCGCGCGGCAGCCCGTCCGCCGCCCGCAGGCGCGCTGGCAGGGCCGCGTTCCAGCGCGCCAGCGCCTCCTCCGCCGCGCCGCGCAGGAGGTCGCGCTGGCGCTGGAAGGGTCCCGGCGCGAGCGTCCCGTTGCCGCGCTCCCAGGCCGCGCCCGCCAGGGCGTGCGCGCCGCGCTCGAGCAGCACGCGCGCGCGCAGGCGCTCCTCGGCGACGGTACCGCGCGCGGGCAGCGCCGAGAGCAGCACGCCCAGCGGATCGGCCACGTCGGCCCGCAGCCGGCGCCGCAGCAGGAGCTCGCCCAGCTCCTCGATCTCGCGCCCCGTCAGGCGCTGCTCCTCGAGCAGCCCGACGCCGCGCCAGAAGCCCTGCTCGCGCGGCTCGGACTCGTCGCTGGCCAGCTCGGCGCGCGCCAGCGCGAGGGCCACCTCGCTGCGCTCCGGCTCGGCCAGGCGCGCGTCCGCCAGGACCTCCGCGAGCAGCTCGCGCGCCTCGTCCGGGCCCGGCGCGAAGCGCGCCAGGGCCGTGGCGAAGGTGCCGAGCTCGTAGGAGCCGCGCGCCAGCGCCAGCGCGCGCCGGCCGGCCTGACGCGCACCGCGCACGTCGCCCTCCTGGTAGCGCAGCCAGGCCAGGCCGTGCTGGCCCCAGGAGAGCCCCGGGTCGAGGCGCGCGGCGCGCTCGAGGTCGGCGTAGCCGCCGCGACCCTCCAGGCGACCGGCCAGGTAGTACGCGGCAGCTCCGGGAGCCGCCGCCAGCTCGGCCCGGCGCTCCGCCAGGGCCACGTGGCCGAGGAGCTGCTCGCGCCACAGGTCGTCGCGCACGCGCGCCGGCGCGATCCACCCGGGCGCCGCCGCGGCCGCGCGCGTCAGGGCCAGCTCGGTCCCGGCGCGCCAGCCCTCGGGACGCTGGCGCAGGAGCTGACGCGCGTCCGCCAGGGCCGCGGTGGCGGAGGGCGGGAGCGGCGTGGTGCGCGTGCCGCGCAGGCTGCAGGCCAGGGTCGAGGCACACAGGACGAGCGCCAGCGCCGCGCCGGCGCGCAGGTGGAGACGATCCATCCCCCACCTTGTAGCGGGACGCGCGCGAGCGCTCCACCGCGCCGGGGAACGCGCCGCGGCGCCGCTCACGGGCGGCGCTTGACGAAGGCGTCCAGGCGCGCGTCGGCGCCGACCTCGCCGTGCGTGACCTGCTCGACCCGCTCCGACCCCAGGTAGCGCGCCATCGAGGGCCCTAGGCCGCCGTTCATGGAGGCGGTGTAGACCCGCACCTGGTCGACGTGCTCCTGCTCGAAGGCGGCCGTCAGCAGGGTCGGGCCGGCCTCGAGGAGCACGCGGCGCACGCCCTGGGTCCACAGGAGTCCGAGCGTCTCGCGCAGCGAGGCGCGCCCGTCGTCGCCCGGGTGCAGGGCGTGGATCGTGGCCCCCGCCTCGGTCAGGGCGCGGTAGCGCACGGGATCGAGGCCGGCACGCGTGACGATCAGGACCGGGCCGGCGCGCTCGTCCGCCTCGGGCGGGCGGAAGAGGCGCGCGCCGGCCGGCGTGCGCAGGCTCGAGTCGAGCACGACGCGCAGCGGCGCGCCCGCACCCTCGACCCCGCGCACGCTCAGGCGCGGATCGTCGGCCAGCACCGTGCCCACGCCGACCAGGATCGCGTCGACGCGCGCGCGCAGCGCGTGCACCTCCTGGCGCGCTTCGGGACCGCTGATCCAGTGACCGGCCGGCGCGCCGGCCGGCGGCGAGAGCTGGCCCGTGCGCGTCTGGGCCCACTTGGCCAGCACCCAGGGCGTGCTGCGACGCAGCCGGTCGGGGCCGGTCCAGGCCAGGAAGTGCGGGGCGACGCGCTCGAGCGGCGCGGCCCCGCGCAGGAACACGACCTCGAGCCCGCGCGCACGCAGCTCCTCCAGCCCGCGCCCGCGGTGGCGCGGATCGGGGTCGAGCGCGCCGACGACCACGCGCCGCAGCGGCTCGCCCAGCAGCGCCGCGGTGCAGGGCGGCGTCTTGCCGTGCGACGAGCAGGGCTCGAGGGTCACGACCAGGGTGTCCCAGCGCTCGCGCGGCACGCCGCTCCGGCGCGCCGCCTCCAGGGCCAGGATCTCGGCGTGCGGGCCGCCGAAGACGCGGTGGTGGCCGCGCCCGACCTCGACCCCGTCGGAGAGCACCGCGGCGCCGACGCAGGGGTTGGGGGCGACCTCGAAGCGGAAGGCCTGGGACTCGCGCCCCAGCTCCGCCAGCAGCGCACGGAGGTGGGCCGCCTCGGCCTCGCCGAGGCTCGCCACCGCCTCGCGGGGATCGGAGGCTCCCGATCTGGACTCGAGTTCCATGGTCGTGCCCAGCCATAGTCGGCCGCAGCCGGGCCGGGTTGCAAGGGAACTTCGCGGATCGGGACGCGGCGGATTCGGCGCCTCGGGCCTTTCCCCCCGCGCCCCGGCGCGCAACCCTGTGCGCTCGTCCCTCCGTCCAGACCGCCGCCGCGCGCGGCGCACGCCCGCAATGAGCACCGCCCCCATCCGCGTCGCCATCACCGGAGCCGCCGGCCAGATCGGCTACGCGCTCGTCTTCCGCATCGCCAGCGGCCAGATGTTCGGCCCCGACCGCCCCGTGGCCCTGAACCTGATCGAGGTCCCGGCCGAGAAGCCGATGCAGGCCCTGAAGGGCGTGGCGATGGAGCTGGAGGACTGCGCCTTCCCACTCCTCTGCGACGTGGTCCTGGCGAGCGACCCGAAGGTCGGATTCAAGGACGCGAACTGGGCCCTCCTGGTGGGCGCCAAGCCGCGCGGGCCCGGGATGGAGCGCAACGACCTGATCAAGGACAACGGCGGGATCTTCACGGGCCAGGGGCGCGCCATCAACGACCAGGCCGCGCGCGACGTGCGCGTGGTCGTGGTCGGCAACCCCTGCAACACGAACTGCCTGATCGCGATGCGCTCGGCCCCCGACCTCGCGCGCGAGCGCTTCAGCGCCATGACGCGCCTCGACCAGAACCGCGCCCAGGCGCAGCTGGCCCTGAAGGCCGGCGTGCCGACCACGCAGGTCAAGAACACGCTGATCTGGGGCAACCACTCCTCGACCCAGGTGCCCGACTTCCACAACGCCACGATCGGCGGCAAGCCGGCCGACGAGGTGATCCGCGACAGCGCCTGGCTCGAGGGCGAGTTCTTCAAGTCCGTGCAGCAGCGCGGGGCCGCGATCATCGCCGCGCGCGGGGTCTCCAGCGCGGCCTCGGCCGCCAACGCGCTGATCGACCACGTGCGCGACCTGTGCACGCCGACGCCGGCCGGCGAGTGGCGCTCGGTGTGCGTCGCGAGCGACGGCTCCTACGGCGTCCCCGAGGGGCTGGTCAGCTCCTTCCCGGTGCGCGCCGACGGCAAGGGCGGCTGGCAGATCGTGAAGGGCCTCCCGCTCGACGCCTTCTTCCAGCAGAAGCTCGCCGCCAGCGTGGCCGAGCTGGAGCAGGAGAAGGCGATCGT
>DASVAP010000248.1:0-6257 GCA_036376275.1 Planctomycetota bacterium
TGAGCCAGGCGTCGCGGCGGCGCTGCTTGATGCCTGCGAACCAGCGACAGGGGCCCCACAGGAGCGCCACCGCCACGGCCCACACGAGGTAGAGCAGCCCGAGCGGCCACTCGAAGCCCTCGGGGGCCGGCGGGGCCATCATCGGGTGGTCCGTGAAGAGCCACGGGTTCACCGCGCCCTCGCGCAGCCACGAGACGCCCAGGGCCAGCGCGTGGATCAGCGGGATGTGCAGCAGGTAGAAGAGGAACGGCACGCGCCCGAACACGGCCAGGACGCGGCCGACGGGCCCGCGCAGGCGCTCGAAGGCGGGCACGGCCAGGAGCAGCGGCCCGAGCGTCATCAGCAGGAAGAGCAGCGAGGCCGGGTACTTGGTGGTGTTGAGGAACGAGAAGAGGACCGGCAGCCCCGGCGAGCCCGGCGGCGGGAGCGCGCTCCAGGGGCGCGGATCGCCGTACAGGTTCCCGCCGCGCAGCACGAGGAAGGCGAGCGTCGCGGCGGCGCCGAGCGCGAGGCACAGGCGGTGACGCCGCTCCGGTTCGAGCGTCATCACGCGCCCGAAGGCGTACCCGCAGGCCATCACGCCGATCCACGGCACGAGCGAGTACAGCACGATCAGGCTCGCGCCGCCCCCGAGCGGGATCAGGCCGGCGTGGAAGCCGACGTAGAGGACGCTCCACAGCGCCGCGCCGAGCCCACCGTCGAGCCCGCTCGCGAGCGCCTGCGGGTCGAGCGCATCGTGCCCGGCCACGAGCACGAGCCCGAGCGCCGCCACGACCCCGGTCGGCAGCTTCACGAGCCCCGCCAGCAACACCATGCACCACCCCAGGGCCCAGATCACGCCGGCCATCAGGCGCCCGAACTCGAGGTTGAAGGTCCAGCACCAGCGCAGCAGCGTCAGCTCGAGCAGCACCAGCCACAGCCCGCGCGTGACCAGGAAGCGCGCCAGGCCCGGGCGCCTCCGCCCGTGCAGGAAGGCGCTCGTCCCCGCCAGGAAGAAGAAGGCCGGCGCGCAGAAGTGCGTGACCCAGCGCGTGAAGAAGACGCCCGGCGTCGGCCCGCCGGCCGGCACGCCCGCGTAGACGCGCACGTGGTCGATCGCCATCAGCACCATCGCGAGGCCCCGCAGCCGGTCGAGCGCGAGGATGCGCGCCAGGCCCGTCCCTCCCGCGGCCGCGGTTCCGTTCCCGTCCACGCCGGGACGATACGGCAGCCTTCCGGCGGTCCATCGCCGGCGCCCGCGCCATACCGAGGTCTCACGCCTCGCCCCCGCCTCGCCCGATATCCTCGGACGGACCAATGAAGCCCGCCCTCCTCGCGCTCGCCGTTCTCGCCCTCCCGGCCTGCATCTTCGTGGTGGAGCGCGACCTCGTCGCCAGCCGGCCCCCGTCTCCGACCGGCGACGCGCAGGAGCCCGTGGCCCTGGCGCGCCGCGGCGACGGCAAGCCCGTGTGCGGCCTCGGCAAGGCCTTCCACGCCGGGCGTCGGGCCGAGCTGATGCAGCGCGTCGGCGACGAGCTGCTCGTCTTCCGGGGGCTGGCCGGCATGCGCGAGAACCTGGCCTTCCGCCAGGACAAGAGCTTCTGGTACCTGACGGGCGTCGAGAGCCCGGGCGCCGCGCTCGTGCTCGACGGCAAGACGAGGCAGCAGATCCTCTTCCTGCCGGCGCAGGACCTGGCCAAGGAGAGCTGGAACGGCGAGATCTGGGACGCGAGCGACGACTGGGTCGAGGAGCTGACCGGCTTCGAGGATGTGCGCCCGGCCGAGGAGCTCCTGCCGACGCTGAGGAAGCTGCTCGACGGCCGCAAGCAGATCGGCACGAGCCTGACGCCCTGGACCGGGCTCGCCGGGAGCTACGACGCGGCCATCCCCTTCGAGCAGGAGCAGAAGAACGATCCCCTCGACGGTCGCGGCAGCCGCGAGGAGGCGCTGGCGCAGAAGCTGAAGGAGGCGCTCGGGGTCGAGATCCTCGACGTCGGCGCGACGCTGATCGCGATGCGCCTGGTCAAGACGCCCGAGGAGCTGGCCGCCATGCGCCGCGCCGGGCGCGCCGGGGCCCTGGCGCACGCCGAGGCGATGCGCTCGACGCGTCCCGGCCTCGGCGAGTGGGAGCTCGACGCCGTGATGAGCTTCGTGCAGCTGCGCGAGGGCGCCTTCGGCAAGGCCTACGAGGCGATCGTCGGCTCCGGCGCCAACGCCTGCGTGCTGCACTACACCGCCAACGACCGCCGCATGCAGGCGGGCGAGGTCGTGCTGATCGACTACGGACCCGAGGTCGACCACTACACGACCGACATCACGCGCTCCTGGCCGGTCGACGGGACCTTCTCGCCGCGCGCGGTCGAGCTCTACGACGCCGTGCTCGCGGCCCAGGAGGCCGGCATCGCCGCCGCGAAGCCCGGCGCGACGATCGTCGACGTCGATCGCGCCTGCAGCGAGGTCTTCAAGCAGAAGGGCCTGTTCGAGCTGCGCCGCCACGGCGCCTGCCACTGGATCGGCATGGAGGTGCACGACCCGGGCAGCACGCGCACCCCGCTCGTCCCCGGCATGACCTTCACGATCGAGCCGGGCCTCTACGACCGCAAGGCCGGCATCGGCATCCGCATCGAGGACGTGGTCGTGATCACGGAGACCGGCTGCGAGGTCCTGACCGGCCTCGCCCCCAAGGCGCGCGCCGAGGTCGAGGCCACCGTGAAGGCCGAGGGCATCCTCGACCGCCTGACGAGCGGGGAGTGACGCGCGGGGCCGGAGCGCGAGTCCGGCGCGACGCTGGGCGGCTCGTGGCCCAGCTCGCCATCCTGCGCAGCGTGCGCCGAGTCATGGCGGGCTCCTGATCCAGCCGGGGTGAGCGGGTCGCTCCGTCAGCCCTGCGGGGTTTGCCGGCAGGCGTCGAGTGCGCGCGCCAGCTCGTGCTCCTCGCGCTCGGTCCAGGGGCTGCCGCCGAAGCGCGTGCGGTGAAGCGACTCCACCAGGGGCTCGAGCGGCGCCCAGCGCGGCTCGCGGGTGGCGAGGCCGCGCGCGTGCTCGCGCAGGGTGCGCGGCGCCGGGCGCGGGTAGCCGGCGCGCGCGAGGGCCGCCAGCAGGCGCTCGAGGGCTGGGCTGGGCGCGACGGCGGCGGGCATGGCCTCGTCCGGGAGCGCGGGAGCCGCCCGGCGTGCGCGCCGGAGGAGGAGCACGGCCGCGACGAGGGCGACGAGGGCGACGAGGAGCGGGAGCGCGACGCGCGCGGGCGGCACGGCGCCGGCGAGCTCGCGCCAGGCCAGGCGCTCGCCGCCGGCGAAGCGCGTCAGGAAGCCCGTGAGGCCCGCGAGCCAGCCGCCGGGCCGCGCGGGCCGCGCCAGGGCCAGCGCCGGGTTGGCCGAGCCGCCCGGGGTCGCGTCGCAGGTGACCCAGCCCAGGCCCTCGAAGGCGACCTCGAACCAGGCGTGGCCGGTGCGCAGGGTGGCGACGTAGGTGTCCGCGTCGTCGTCGGACGGGAGCGCGAGGAAGCCCGTCGCGACGCGCGTCGGCAGGCCCAGCGTGCGCAGCATCAGGGCGGCGGCGGCGGCGTAGTGCGTGCAGCTCCCCGCGCGGCGCTCGAGGAAGTGGACCAGGCCCGCCAGCCCGGCGATGCCCGTGGCGCGTGGCTCGTAGGTGAACTCGCCGCGGAAGTAGGCCAGGACGCGCGCGACGCGCTCGCGGTCGTCGGCGGCGCCGCGCGTGACCTCGCGCGCGAGGGTGCGGATCGAGACGAGCTCGGGCGAGTGCGGCGGCAGCTCGAGCGCGCGCGTCCCCGCCAGGCGCGCGCCCCCGGCGGCCGCCGGGACGTCCTCGAACGTGCGCGCCCGGCTGCGCACGCGGAAGGCGAAGCGCTCGCGCGCCGGCAGCGGGGCCGTGAGCTCGGCGTCGCCGCGCAGCAGCGCTCCGCGGCAGTCGAGCATGACCGGCTGCACCGGCACGAACAGCACGGTCTCGGAGCGCGCGGAGACGCGCAGCGGGATCTGCTCGACCACGAACTCGTCCAGCGGCGGTCCGGCGGCCGCCAGCCGGCTCCAGCCGTCCCCGTCGCGCCCGCCGTCGAGCGCGACCGGCTCGCCCGGCGCCCGCGGGCCGAGGCCGGTCTCCGTGAAGCGCTCGAGCACGCGCCCGCGCACGTGCAGGGCGGCCGGCGGCGCGCGGTCCGCGTCGGGCGTCCGGCGCAGGACGACGATCGGCGTGTCGTCCTCGAGCGGGCTCGAGCTCGCCCACTCGAGCGTGGCCGGGAACTCGCCCGGCTCCGGGCGGGTCGTCGCGGAATCACGCCGGCCAGGGACCTCGTCCGCCGGCACCGCCGGAGCGGGCGTGACCGTGACCTCGACCCCCGCGCGCGGGTCGAGCCGCGCCAGCGCCGCGACGGCGCCATCGATCAGCGTCGCCAGGACGGGCGCGACGAGGAGCAGCACGAGCGCCAGCCCGAGCGCGCCGGCGGCCTGCGACCAGGGCCGCGCGCGCGGGGCGCGCCCGCTGCGCGGCAGGCGCTGGGCCAGGGTGCTGCCGGCAGCCTCCTCCGCCAGGGTGCGCAGCGCGAGCAGCGCCGCGACCAGCGTCGCCAGGACGAGCGCGAGCGCGACCGCTCCCTCGGCCCGGCTCGCCGCGAGCAGACCCTGCAGCACCGCCGCCAGCAGGGCGAGGCGCGCCCAGCGCTCGCGGCGCAGGCGCGGCAGCACGGCCGGCGGGACCGTGCGCCCCGCGAGGAGCAGCGCCGCGAGCTGCAGGGTCGCGAGCGCGCCCGCCGCCGCCATCCAGAGCGGCTCGAGCCGCGCGCCGGCCGCCAGGGCGATCGCCGTGGCGGCGCAGGCGGCGCCCAGGGCGAGCGCGAGCACGGCGCGCAGCGACGGCGCCGCCCGGTCGTGCCCGCTCACCGGAAGCCACCCGGCTCGGCGCCCAGGAGCTGCGCGTGGTGCGGATGCCCGCGCGGGGCCTCGACGTCGTAGACGCGCGCGCGCCGCGCCAGCGCCGGCGCGAGCGCCTCGGCGCCGCCGGCGAGCACGACCACGAGCTCGGGGTCGCTCGCGGGACGCCGCCGTCGCGCGCGGCGCGCGGGGACGGGCGCGACGCGCTGCGCCTCGGCGTGCACGGGCTCCGCCGTCCCGGGCGTCGGCTGCACGAGCGCCAGCCGTCCGAGGGCCCGCGCCAGGCCCGCGCGCCCCGCCAGGCCGGGCACGCTGCCCTGACCCTCGATCGAGAGCACCAGGCGCCGCCCGTGGCGCAGGTAGTGGTCCACGAGCGTCGCCGCCAGCGACACGGCGCGCTCGAAGGCGGCCCCGCGCGTGCGCGCGAGCCCGCGCGCGGGCTGCGCCGTCCTCAGCAGGAGCTCGACCGGCCCCTCGGCCGGCGCGCGCAGCTCGCGCAGGATCGGGCGCCCGCGGCGCGCCGAGAGGCGCCAGTGCACGCGGTGCAGGCTCTCGCCCGCGCGCCAGTCGCGCACGTGGTCGAGCTCCTCCTCGCCCGGCCCCGGCCGCCCGCGCGTCGAGCCCTGCGGCCGCGTGCGCGGCTCCGGCGGCCGCAGGAGCCGCCCGCGCCGCGGCAGGACGAGCACGTCCGCGGCGAGCTCGAAGGCGCGCGTCACGCGCCAGAGCCCGCACGCGTCGCCGCCCGTGACGAAGATCCACAGTCGCTCGACCCGCCCGCGCCGGCGCGGACGCCAGGCCAGGGCGACGGTCGTGCGCTCGCGCGTCAGCCCGGCGACGAACCCGGCCGGGCTCGGCGCGTCGCCCGCTTCCTCCGCCAGGGCGATCACGAGCGCGCGCGGCCGCGCGAGGCGCGCGCGCGTGGCGAGCGGCAGCGCCAGCGCGAGGCGCGCACCGACCGGCCCGCGCGCCGGCCGCAGCGCGCCGAGCTCGAGCCCGCGCACGTTCGCCAGGGCGAGGACGAGCGCGACGAGGAGGAGCGCCGCGCCCAGCGCCGCCAGCGGCCGGGCCACGCCGGGCAGGAAGGCGGCCACGAGCGTGGCGCAGGCCGTCAGGGCCAGGACGTGGCGCCCGGTCGAGGTCAGGGCGACGGTCCGGCGGCGAGCGGAGGAAGAAGAAGGGCGCGGAGACGCGGAGGGAAGACGCGGAGGACGCGGAGAAGAGGGAGGGGGGGAAGCGGAGTCGGCGGCGGGATGAGTGGTCCTCGACAACGCTCCGACCGCGACCGTGGACTCCGGAGCATCCCGCCGCTCCCCGCTCCCGCTCTTCCCTCCCTCCTCCCTCTCCCTCCGTTCTTCTCCGCGCCCTCCGCGTCTTCCCTCCGCGTCTCCG
>DASVAP010000264.1:0-4170 GCA_036376275.1 Planctomycetota bacterium
CGTAGACTCGCAGCATGAGGCCCTGGCACGCACTCCCCTCGCTGCTCCTCCTCGCCTGGCTCCCGACGGCCCTGGGCGGTCAGGCTGCCCGGGGACCGACCTGGCACGACGACCTCGCGCAGGCCTTCGCGCTGGCGAGCGAGACCGGCAAGCCGCTGCTGCTCGTCTTCCGCTGAGAGGCCTGAAAGGACTGCGAGTCCTTCGACGGGCAGGTCGTCCGTCCTCCCAGCCGGCTCGAGCCCCTGTACGAGCGCTTCGTGTGCGCGCGCGTGACCGACCTGCGCGGCGTGGATCTCGCGCGCACGGCCTTCGACTTCGACCTCACCTTCGCGCTGGTGACGCTGCACCCGGACGGGCACGTCTACCACCGCTACGGCGGGCGCGACGAGCGCGGCGCGGACCGCTGGCTCTCGCTCGCCTCGCTCGAGCGCACGCTCCAGCAGACGCTGGTCGAGCACGAGGCCTACCGCGCCGCTCCGGCGCCGCCACCGCGACCCGCGCCGCTGCGGCTCGAGGCGGTGCCGGCCTACCAGAAGCGCGACAAGGGCGAGTGCATCCACTGCCACAGCGTCTTCCCGGCCCTGTACGAGGAGGCGCGCGACGCCGGTCGCTGGAGCGAGGACCAGCGCTGGGTCCACCCGCCGCCGGGCCGCATCGGGCTCGACCTCGCGCGCGACGAGCAGACGCTCGTCACGGCCGTCACGCCCGGCTCGCCGGCCGCCGTGGCCGGCCTCGCGGTGGGGGACCGGCTCGTCTCTGCTTCCGGCCGCCCGCTCGCGACCGTCTCCGACCTCTCGCAGGTGCTGCACGAGCTCGACCCCGGCCCCGCGACGCTGGCCCTCGTCGTCGAGCGCGCCGGCGCGCGCCGCGAGCTCGCGCTCCCGCTCCCCGCCGCCTGGAAGCGCGGCACCCCGCTCGAGTTCTCCTGGCGCCCCTTCAAGTGGGGCTTCACCCCCGAGCCCGGCTTCGGCGGTCCGCCCCTCGACGCCGCCGAGAAACGCGCCCTCGGCCTCGCCCCCGAGACCTTCGCCTTCGTCATCGGCTACCTCGTCACCTGGGGCGACAACCAGCGCTACGGCCACGCCGCCCAGCGCGCCGGCCTGCGCCCGGGCGACGTGTTCCTCTCCGCCGCCGGCAAGAGCGACTTCGCCTCCGTCGACCACTTCCACGCCTGGTGGCGCCTGACGCGCACGCCGGGCGAGCGCGTGGCGGTCGAGGTGCTGCGCGGCGGGACGCGCGAGCGGGTGGAGCTCGACGTGCTGCCCTGAGGCACGGGGAGAACCGCAGGGCGCGCGCCAGTCCCGCGCCCGTCCCTGCCGATGCTCGGGCGTTCCCGTTCCCGTCGAGGAGACCCCCATGCTGCTCGCCCTGGCCGCCGCGCTGTGCCTGACCCTGTCCACGCCCCCGCAGGCTCCCGTCCGCTCGAAGGTGGTCACAGCGCCCGCATCCGAGCTGGTCGTCCTGTGGTCGGCCGGCCGCGAGGCGCTGCTCGTCGACGCGCGCGACGCGGGCCTCGCGCAAGCCCTCGGGATGCTCGACGCGCGCCTGGCGGAGCTCGGCCGGGACCTCGACGACCCGCGCTTCCCGGGCGACGCCCTGCGGCTCGTGCACGCGCTCCTCGCCGGTCCAGCGTGCCTGCGCGTCGAGCGCGTCGCCGGCCGGCCGGGCGAGCTCCCGCTGTGGCTCCAGCTCGCCTGCCGTGCGCGCGACGCGACGGCGGCGCAGCGCAACGTCGAAGAGCTCGGCCTCCTGGCGGCGCGCGCGGGCATGCCGGTCGAGCGTATCGGCGCGAGCGAGCCGACGTTGGCGGTGGCGACGCCGCTCGGGCCGCTCGTCCTGACGGCGCAGGGCGATGCGCTCGTGCTCGCGCTCGGCGAGCCGCGCAAGGAGGCGTTTGCGCCACCGGCGGACGTGCCGAAGGGCGTAGCGCCCGCGCTGCACGCGCGCTGGAACGGACGCGGGGTCGGGGAGCTCCTGGAACCCTTCGTGCGCTCCGGCGGAGCGGAGGCGCAGCGCCTGTGGAGTGCGCTCGAGGTCCTGGGCGTCGTCGGCACCGGTGCTCCGGAGCGCACCTGGACGCTGGGCCTCGCGAGCGACCGCGCGCTGGCGCGCTCGGTCGTCTCGGGCTGGGCCGCGGCCGGCGACGGGGCCCTGGGCGTGCCGCCGCTGGACGCTGCGGACTTCGCGCGCGTCCCGCCCGACGCGACCTTCGCGCGCCTCTTGCAGCTCCGCCCGCGGATGCTCCTGGCCCTGGCCGAGAGCCTCGGCTCCGGCGCGGAGCTCGACCCCACGCTGCGCGCGATGCTCGGCGTCGATCTCGGCGAGCTGCTCGACCTCTTCGGACCCACGGCCGGCGTCTTCACTGCGCTCTCGACCGGCGGCGGCGGCGTCGCCTCGGGCGTGGCCTTCGTCGAGACCACCGACGCGGCGGGGCTCGAGGCCGTGCTCGCGCGCGTGGCTACCCTGATCGAGGCCGCGGGCGCCGGCCCCGCGCGCGGGCGCGTGGCGCTGCGCACCTCCGAGCGCGCCGGCACGCGCGTGCGCACGCTGGTCTTCCCGGGCCTGCCGATCCCGCTCGAGCTCTCGCTGGCCGTGCAGGGGGACGCCCTGTGGCTCGCGCTGCGCCCGGACGCCCTGGTCGCGGCCCTCGAGAGCGTGGCCAGCGGGCGCTCGGTGCTCGAGCACCCGCGCCTCGCGCCGCTCGCCGCCGAGCGCCCGGCCGACGCGGTCGCCTTCGCCTTCTTCGACGCCCCGCCCTACCTGGAACGCGGCTACGGCAACGCCTGCGCGCTCGGCGCGGCGCTGGCCAACGCGCTGCGCTCGCCCTACGAGCCCGCGCGCGAGCCCGGCTCGATCTTGCCGCCCTTCGCGGCGCTGCGCGCGGGCGCGCGGCCGAGCGTCTCCTGGTCGTTCCTGGCGGGGGCGGATCTCGTGAGCACGACCAGCTTCGACCGCTCCTTCGTGGCCAGTGCGACCGTCGCACTCGGGACGCCGTTCACCAGCCTGTACGGCAGCACGATGGGCCTCGCCATGGTCTCCTCGATCGCGATCCCGAAGCTGATGAGTGCGCGCCTCTCCGCCAACGAGAGCGCCGCCATCGCCACCCTGCGCGCGCTCGCCTCGGCGCAGGCGCAGTTCCACGTCACCGCCGCGATCGACAGCGACGGGGACGGCACGGGCGAGTACGGGTTCCTGGGCGAGCTCTCGGGCGCGCGCGCGCTGCGCGGCCAGCGCGTGCGGCTCCAGCCGCCAGTTCTGTCGAGCTCCTTCGCCGCCCTGCGGGACGACGGCAACGGGGACGGCGTCGTCGAGCGCTCCGGCTACTGGTTCCAGGTCTGGCTCCCGGGCCGCTCGGGCGCGGCCTCGGAGCGCGTGCGTGCCGGCGGAGCAGTCCCCGTCCAGGCCGAGGCCGCCGAGATCGCCTGGTGCGCCTACGCCTGGCCCGTCGAGCCGGGCTCGACCGGCCAGCGCGCCTTCTTCGTCAACCAGGAGGGCGACGTGCTCGTCTTCGACAACCCGGGCGGAGTCTTCGGCGGCCTGCAGGCGACCGGCGGCCGCCAGCCGGCCTTCGACAGCGCCCTGGCGCGGCCCGATCTCCTGTCCGGAGTGGCGCGCGGCCGCCGGGCGGACGGCGTGCACTGGCGACCGCTGGAGTGACCGGGACACCGCGGACTGTCCGCTCCGGGTCAGCGCCGCGCCTCGATCGTCAGCTGGACCTCGATCGAGCCCTCCGCGGGGACCTCGACGCGCAGCCAGCCCATGCGCAGCTCGGGAGCCTCGACGGAGGCCACGAGCGACCAGGGGCCCGACTCGACGTGGTCGAGCTCGAAGCGGCCGTCGAGGGCGAAGGTGCCGCGCAGTCCGTCGGCCCAGGCGTGGGGATCTCCGCGCCGTGAGTGCAGCTGGATCGGCACGACGCGGGGCAGCGTCCCGTCCGCGAGGCTCAGCGTGCCGCGCACCGTCGTGTGTCCGCGTGGCTGCAGGTCGAGCGTGCGCTCCTCGCCGGCGGCCAGCGTCACCAGCATCTCGAGGTCGCGCACGCTCGCGCCCTCGAGCGCGCGCAGCCAGTGCACGTGGAAGATCCCGGCCGGCAGGCCGGCGAGCTCGTAGGAGCCGTCCGCGCCGGTCGTGACCGAGCGGCCGGGCTCGAGACCGACCACCTCGAGCGCC
>DASVAP010000277.1:0-9290 GCA_036376275.1 Planctomycetota bacterium
CCGCGCCGTGCGCGGGAGCCGTCCTGCCCGAGGGAGACCCCATGCTTCGTTCCAGCTTCCATGCAGCGCTCGTCATCGGCCTCGCCCTCCCGCTCGCGGCCCAGGGGCTGAAGCTGAACGGCCCGCTCGCGACCGAGGCCACAGGCTTCTTCTGGGGGCCCCTCACCGCTCCGGACGGGGCCACCCTGGTCTACGTCGCCGACCGCGACGGCGGTCCGGAGGTGGAGCTGTACGCGATCCGCTCCGACGGCCGGGGCGGTCCGCAGCGGCTGACGGGCGCGCTCGAGGGCCTGGTCCAGTTCCAGTTCGACATCACGCGCGCCGGGAAGGGCGTGCTCTACCAGGCGGACGAGGATCGGGACGGGAACGCGGACCTCGTGCTCGTCCCCATCGACGCGAGCGAGCCGCCGCGCGTCCTGAGCGGCGCGGGCTGGACGGTGGAGCGGTTCTGGCAGGGCGCCGATGCCGAGCACGTGCTCTTCCTGGCCCGCACCGTTTCGGGCGGGCCGCAGGAGCTCTTCGGCGTCTCGCTGGTCACCCTCCAGCCGCCGCAGCGGCTCAGCGGAGCGCTCGTGCCGGGCGGCACCGTGCACGACGTCGTCCTCGCCGAGGCCGGGGACACGGTCGTCTACCGGGCGTACCAGGACACCGTCGAGCTCTACCGCGTGCCGCTCGACGGCAGCGCACCGGCGGTGAAGCTCCCGATCCCGCTGGTGGCGGGCGGCTACGTGCGCGCGTGCGCCCTCGTGCCCGACGGGAGCCGCGCGGTCTACGTCGCCGACGCGGAGGAGGTCGAGCGCCACGAGCTCTTCTCGATCGCCACGGACGGGACGGAGGCCCCACGCAAGCTCAACGGCCCGCTGGTCGCAGGAGGGGATGTCGGCCGGGAGGTCGAGAGCGGGGGAGGGGCCCTCTTCGTGTTCCCCGACTTCCGGCTCAGCCCGGACGGCCGCTGGGTCGTCTACGCGGCCGACCAGGAGGTCGATCGGCGCGTCGAGCTCTTCGTCGCGCCCTCCGACGGCAGTGCGCCGGCCATCAAGCTGAGTACGGCCGCGGACCACGAGCCCTTGCTGCAGGCCCTGAGCCCCGATTCCGCCTGGGCCGTCTACACCTCCGATCCGAGCCGGACGGGCACGCAGGAGCTCTTCAGTGCGCCGCTCGACGGCTCCGCGCCCGCGCGACGGATCAGTGGCCCGCTGCCCGCGGGTGGAGACGTCCTGTTCCCGCAGTTCAGCCCCGACAGCCAGCGCGTGGTCTACTCCGGCAACCAGCTCGTGAGCGACGTCATCGAGCTCTTCAGCGTGCCCGTCGATGGTGGAGCGCCGCCGCTCCGGATCAGCGGCCCCATGACCGCGGGTGGAGACCTGGCGATCTCGCGCTTCTTCCCGGGCTTCTACGTGATGGCGGACGGCGTGATGTACGAGGCCGACCAGGACGTGAACGACCTCTTCGAGGTCTATTTCGCGTCCCTCGACGGCAGCGCGCCGCCGCGCAAGCTCGTCGCGGGGCCGGCGGGCGGCGCCTTCCCGGCCTATGCGCCGGACCTGCCGTTGCGCGACTTCGGCCGCGTCTACTTCCTCCGGCCGGACCCGTTCCAGCCGCACTCGCTCTCCGCGATCGACGTCGCGCCCGGAGCGAGCCCGATCCTGCTCGACGAGAGCACGGTCCGGCGCACGGTCGGGCAGGTGGGGGACTTCCTGCTGGCTCCCTCGGGAGCGCGCGTGGCCTACCGCGCGCGCGAGGAGGGGGACGGGGAGCTCGGCGAGCTCTACACGGTGCCCGTCGCGAAGCCCGGCCTGCGCGCGCAGCTCCTCGCGCCACTCCCCTTCGACTCCCCGGTCGCCTTCAGCCTCGACGAGCGGCGCCTCCTGTACCTGAGCGTCGACGCGTCGCGCGGGATCCACGACCTCTACAGCACGCCCGCCGACGGCTCGTCGGCGCCGGTCCAGCTGAACGTCGCTCCGGCCGGGAGCACGAGCGGCGGAGGCACGGCGGGGGACTTCGACACCCTCCTGGTCCACCCGGACGGTGAACGCGTCGTCTTCCACGCCGCGCTCGCGTCCGCTCCGGCGAGCACGGGCCTCTTCGTGACCCGCATCGATGGCGCCACGGCGCCGCTGCTGCTGAGCGGTTCGCTCGACGTCCTGCCGGGGCTCGAGCGGAGCGCGGACGGCACCCGGCTCGCCTTCCGGGCCACGAGCGGGGCCTCGCTCGCGCTCTTCGCCGTGCCCGCCGACGGCAGCGCGCCCGCGGTCCGCGTCGACGGCGGCCTGCGCTCGCCCGAGCTCGACTACCGGCTGAGCCCGGACGGGACGCGGATCTTCTTCCGCACCGGCGAGAACAGCGGCGTCGGCGAGCTCTTCGTCGCTCCGACGGACGGCAGCGGCGCGCCCCTGCGGCTCAGCTCTCCGCTGTCCGCTCTGGGCGACGTGACCGACTTCGCCCTCGATCCGCTCGGCAGGCGCGTCGTGTATCGCGCGGACGAGGTCAACGCGCTCTTCGAGCTGTTCACCGTTCCCGCGGACGGCAGCGCCGCGCCCGTGCGCCTGCACGCGCCGCTGGCGGGCGGGCTGGACGTGCTCGACTTCCAGGTCACCACGACGCGCGTCCTGTTCCGCGGCGATCTGCGCACCGACGGCCTGGTCGAGCTCTTCGGCGCGCCGCTGGACGCCTCCCGGGCGCCCGTGCGGATCAGCGTCGACCTGGCCGGTGGCTCCGGCGTGGGCGTGCAGGCCTTCCAGGTCTCGCCGAGCGGCGGCCGCGTCGTCTACCGCACGCGCACGGCCGCCGGCCGCCCGGTCGAGCTCTTCAGCGCGTCCACCTCCGGCCCGCGCGGCCAGCGCAGCCTGGGGCGCGACGTCGTCACCCACGACGTCCAGAGCTTCCGCATCAGTGCCGATTCGAGCACCGTCGCCTTCCTCGCCGCGCGGGACACGGCCGGCAACGCGACGCTGCTGGCCGCGCCGATCGGCGGCCAGGAGAAGGCCACCGAGCTGGCCGGCCCCTTCATCGAGGGCGGCGGGGTGCTCGACTTCGCCCTGAGCGCGGACGGCTCGCGCCTGGTCTGGCGCGCGGACCAGGACGAGCTGGGCATCCTCGAGCTCTTCACGGCGCCCTACCGCTCCCGGCTCCCCGTCCGGGTGCGCTGAAGGACCCGTCGGCGGGTGGACGGGCGCGGGCCCGTTACGCCGCCGCCGCACGATACGCCGCGAGTGCCCAGGCCTTGCCGCGCCCTTGCGTGGGAGGCGTTCGCTCCGAGGCGGCACGACCCTTGCCCTACGGCGGGCCTTGCCAACCCTCCGCGCCGGAGCTGCGGGCCGGCGCGGGCCCCCGAGGGAGATCCGCTTGAAGCACGCGCTCGCTTTCTGGACCGCCATCGCCGTCCCCGCCCTCCCGCTCGCCGCCCAGGGCGTCAAGCTGAACCGGCCGCTGGCGCGGGAGGCCACCGGGACGATCGACCTCCCCACGACGAGCCCCGACGGCGAGTGGCACCTCTACCCGGCGGATCCGGACGACGATGGCGAGTTCGACCTGTTCCTGGCCGCCGCGAGCGGGAAGGGAGCGCGCCAGCTGCTCTCGACCCGCCACCACCGGGGCGGCGGCTTCTTCGCGCCGGACGGGAAGCGGGTGCTGCACCACGCCGACTGGGACGGGAACGGCAGCCAGGAGATCCTCGTGGTCCGGGTCGACGGGAGCGAGCCCGAGCGACTCCTGAGCGGCCTCTTCCCGCCGGGGGGCTTCGTGCAGGCGCTCGCCTTCGACGCGACGGGGACGGAGCTCGTCTACCTGGCCGACCAGGACGTCGCGCAGCGCTTCGAGCTCCATGCGGTCGCCCTCGCGGGCGGCGCACCGCGGCGGCTGAACGGGGCGCTCGTGCCGGAGGGCGACGTGAGCTCCTTCGAGCTGTCCCCGACCGCGCCCGTCGCCGTGTACCTGGCCGACCAGGAGACCGACGGCGTGCAGGAGGTCTTCGTCGTGCCGCTCGATGGCAGCCTTGCGCCGCGCAAGCTGCCGATCCCGCTCGTCGCCGGCGGACAGGTGGTCCAGCTCGCGCTCGCCGCGGACGGCGCGCACGTGGTCTACCTGGCCGACCAGGAGGAGGACGAGCGCTTCGAGCTCTTTCGCATCGCCCTCGACGGCGGCGGAGCGCCAGAGCGGCTCCATCCCGTGCCGATCCCCGGCGGGGACGTCGGAACGACCTTCGACGGCGTGACCTATCCCTCCTTCACCCCGAGCTTCGATCGGCGCTGGATCCTCTACAGCGCCGACCACGAGGTGGACGAGCGCCTCGAGCTCTACAGCGTGCCCGCCGACGGAAGCGCCGCGCCGGTGAAGCTCAACCGGCCGGGCGACGTGGAGCCCTTCCTATGGAACATGAGCTGGGACTCCGCCTGGGTCGTCTATGGCGCGAGCGGGAGCGGCATCGGCTCGACCGACGTCTTCAGCGTCCCCATCGACGGCTCGGCGCCCGCGCACCCGAGCAGCCCGGCGATGGTCGCGGGGGGCAGCGTGCTCTACACCCAGGTCAGCCTGGACAGCCAGTCCCTCGTCTACCTGGCCGACCAGGAGGAGGACGAGCGCTTCGAGATCTACCGCGTGCCGCTCGATGGCAGCGCGGGGCCGGTGAAGCTCAACGCGCCGCTCGTGCCGGGGGGCGACGTCGCCTACAGCCGGCGCTTCCTCTTGCCCGGCTACTACGTCATGGAGGACGGCGTCGCCTACCTGGCGGACCAGGAGGTCGACGGACGCGCCGATCTCTACTTCGTCGCGTACGCCGGCGGAGCGCCGCCCCGCCGTCTCGCCGTCGGCCCCGTCGACTCGCTCGACTTCTACCCCAACTACGTGCCCGGCTCCTGGCTCGCGGGCCGGCCCGCCGACTTCGGCCGCGTCCTCTTCTGGCAGCGCCGGGCGCTGCTCTCGGTCGGCGTCGCCGCGGGCGCGACACAGGTCGAGATCGACCGCCCGGACGCCTTCCGGATCGTCGGCGACGTGCTTTCGCTGGCCGTGACCCCGGATGGAGGTCGTGTCCTCTACCAGGCGCGCGAGGAGGGCGATGCGCAGGCCAACCTCTACTCCGTCGAGCCCGCGAAGCCGCAGCGCGGCGTGCAGCTCCTGCCCGACCTCGCGCCCCTCGAGACCGTCGACACAGTCCAGCTCGTGCCCGACGGCAGCCGCGTGGTGGTCGTCGCGGACCTGCCCGACAGCCCGGAGGCCCAGATCTACGGCGTGCCGGTCGACGGCAGCGCCGCGCCGCTCGTGCTCGGCCCGCCGCTCGGGCCCGGCGACTTCGTGTTCCCCGAGGTCCAGCTCACGCCGAACGGCCAGAGCGTGCTCTTCTCGGCGCGCCTGGCCGGCCAGGTCGAGCTCCTGGTGGCGCCCATCGACGGCAGCTCGGCGCCGCTCCGCCTGGACGTCCAGGCGGCGCCCTTCGGCCCGCGCACGATCAGCGCCGACGGCAGCCGCGTCGCGTACCTGAGCGGGGAGCGCCTCTTCACCGCGCCCCTCGACGGCAGCGCGCCGGCCGTGCGCGCGAGCAACGGCGGTCAGCTCGTCGAGCCCGACGCACGGATCACGCCCGATGGCGCCGAGGTCGTCTACCGCACCGACCCGACCGGCGGCCGCCGCGGCCAGCTGTGGGCCGCGCCGAGCGACGCCAGCGCCGCCGCGCGCCTCCTCAGCGCGCCCATCGGGCCCAACCTGGGCGACGTGACGCGCTTCGCGCTCGCCAGCGACGGCGCGCGCGCCGTGTACCTGGCCGATGCGCTGGTCGACGGGCAGGACGAGCTCTTCAGCGTGCCGCTCGACGGCAGCCAGCCGGCCGTGCGGCTGCACGGGACGCTCGCCCAGGGGCGCGACGTGCTCGACTTCGCGCTCTCCCCGGACGGCCAGCGCGTCGTGTTCCTGGCCAACGTGACCGCCGCCGGGCGCTTCGAGCTCTTCGGCGTCCCGATCGACGGCAGCCAGGCGCCGGCGCGCCTGAGCCTGCCGCTTCTCGCGGGCGGCTCGGTCCTCCAGGGCTTCCGCATCGCCCCCGACTCGCGCCGCGTCGTCTACCGTGCCTCCCTCGCCCCTGACAGCAGCGCCTGGGCGCTCTTCAGCGTGCCGCTCCTCGGCGGGCGCGGCGGCGTCCGGCTCGGCCGCGATCTCCCCGCGGGGACGAGGGTGGAGGCCTTCGAGATCAGCGCCGACGCGAGCACGGTCGTCTTCCAGGCCCGTCTCGCGGACCACCGCTCGCTGCTCCTCGCCACGCCGATCGGCGGGAGCGAGAAGGCCGCCGTGCTCGTGGGCCCGTTCCCGCGGACCCTGCACGCCTTCGCGCTCTCGAGCGACGGCACGCGCGTCGCATGGCGGGCCGACCAGGACGAGTTCGGTGTCATCGAGCTGTACACGGCGCCCTACCGCTCCCGGCTGCCGCTGAGAGTGCGCTGAGGCGGCGCCGCGCGGACGCGGAGCCCCTAGGGACCCGCCAGCCGCGCCGGCCTCAGCGCTGCCGCGCCTTGAACGCCACGGTGACGGGGAACTGGCACGTGGCCTGGTTCCCGGCCGCGTCGGTGGCGGTGCAGGTCACGAGCGTCGTGCCGTGCGGGAAGACGCTGCCCGAGGGCGGCACGCACACGACCACGGGGGCCGGGTCGCAGTCGTCGCTGGCCGTCACCGTGAAGCTCACGCTCTCGCCGGCCGGGCTGCCGAAGGCGTCGAGCACCCACAGGCTCGTGGGGCAGGCGAGCACGGGCGCGGTGCGGTCCGGGTCGCCCCACTTCGCGAGGTAGCTGTCGGCCGAGTCGACCGCGCCGCCGGCCGCGAACAGGGCCGGGCCGTGGCCGTCGTCGAAGACCGCCAGGTCGAGGGCCGGCGTGAGCATGTCGCCGCCCAGGAGCTGCCAGTTCGCGCCCGTCCAGCGCGCCGTGCCGGCGTGGGTCACACCGCCGAGGGAGTACTCCGCCCCGGCATGGATGCGCGGGCCGGCGCCGTCGTCGTGCACGGCCAGCGCGCGGCCGAAGAAGGGAAAGGTGCCGAGGGCGGCCCAGCTCGCGCCGTTCCAGCGCGCGATGCCGACCGCGACGTTGCCGCCGGCGCGCGAGAAGAGGCCCGTGGCGTGGAGCTGGGGCGGGCCGCCGCTCGCGTGCGCGACCATCGCCGTGACCTCGGGGACCGCGGCCCCGGTCATGCCGCCAGCCAGGCCCGACCAGCCGGCGCCGTTCCAGCGCGCGATGTGGTTGACGAGCACGCCGCCGGCCTGCTCGAAGTGACCTCCGACGTAGAGCGCCGGCCCGCTGCCGTCGTCGTGCACCAGCAGGCTGGCCACGCCGAGCGGCGCGCTGCCGGACACGCCGGTGCCCAGGGCCGTCCAGCTCGCGCCGTTCCAGCGCGCGATGCGGCTGGCCGCGACGCCCCCGGCGCTCGTGAACGACCCGCCCGCGAACAGCGCCGGCCCGGAGCCGTCGTCGAAGCTCGCCAGGGCCTCTACCGCCTGGTCCATGCCCGTGCCGAGCGGCGCCCAGCTCGCGCCGTCCCAGCGCGCGATGCGGCTGGCCGCGCCGCCGCCGGCGGTCGTGAAGTTGCCGCCCGCGTAGAGCGCCGGCCCCGAGCCGTCGTCGTGCACCGCCAGAGCCGAGACGTAGACCTCGGAGGCGAGGATCGAGCCATCGGTGCCCACGCCGCTCCCCAGCGGGCTCCAGCTCGTGCCGTCCCAGCGCGCGATGCGGCTGGCCGGGACGCCGGCCAGGTCGGTGAACGAGCCGCCGGCGTAGAGCTGCTGCCCGCCGCCGTCGTCGTGCACGAGCAGCACGCGCACGGAGTCGTCGATCCCGCTCCCGAAGACGCTCCAGCTCGCGCCGTCCCAGCGTGCGATGCGGTTGGCGGCGAGTGCCCCGGCGCTGCGCAAGGCTCCACCGGCGTACAGGCGCATGCCGTTGCCGTCGTCGAAGCTCGCCAGCACGCGCACCGGCGGGGCTGCGCTCGTCGTGGCGAGGCCCGGCGCATGGGCCGCCCAGCCCGCCCCGTCCCAGCGCGCGAGGGAATCGGCCGCGACGCCCCCGGCGCTCGTGAAGGCTCCACCGGCCAGCAGCACGGTCCCGCCGCCCTCGTCGTGCACGCGCAACGCGTGGATCGGGCCGTCGGTCCCCGCGCCGACCGCCGACCAGGCGCCGTTCCAGCGCGCGATGCGATTCGCCGGCGCGCCGTTCGCCGTGGTGAAGGCTCCGCCCGCGTACAGGGCCGGTCCGCTGCCGTCGTCGTGCACGGCCAATGCGTGAACGGAGCCGTTGACGCCGTTCGCGAGCGCGGTCCAGGTCGTGCCCTCCAGGCGCGCGACGCGCCGCACCGTGCCGAGGCCCGCGTTGGTGAAGTCGCCACCCGCGTGGAGCAGGGGACCGCCGCCGGAGTCGTACACCGCGAAGGCGCGCACGGTGTGACTGAGCGCCTGGAGCGCCGACCAGGCGCCGGCCTTCCAGCGCGCCGTGCGCAGCGCGGTGACCCCTCCTGCGAGCGTGAAGCTGCCGCCGGCGTAGAGCGCCGGCCCGCCCCCGTCGTCGTGCACCGCCAGGGCGTGCACGTTCCCGCCCTCGACCCCCGTGCCCAGCGCCGACCAGCCCGCGCCGTCCCAGCGCGCGACGTGGTGGACCGTCACGCCGCCGGCGCGCGCGAAGTGCCCGCCGGCATACAGCTTCGGCCCTCCGCCGTCGTCGTGCACCGTCAAGGCACTGACGCGCACGGGCAGGCCCGCCTCGACCGCGCCGTCCACCCCGCCGCCCACCTCCATCCAGCTCGTGCCGTCCCAGCGCGCGATCCCGCGCGCGGTCACACCGGCGAAGCTGGTGAACTCGCCGCCGACGTAGAGCGCCGGCCCGCTGCCATCGTCGTGCACCACCAGGGCCAGCACCTCGCCGTTCGCGCCCGGCTCGCGCCCGAAGGTCGGCAGCCATTGCCGGTCGCAGCTTCCTCCGAGGAGGAGCGCGCCGTCGGGCTCGAGCCGGGTCGTCGCGGCCTGCGCGGCGAGGGGAGCCGTCAGGAGCAGCAGTCCGAGGGCCGGTGCGCGCAGCGGGACACTCGCGCGCCGCGCGAGCGGGGACGACGAGCTCATGCCTCGCGGAGCTCGCCAGGGTGCCGAACCAGGTGCCAAACCATGCCGGGACGAGTCTAGGGGCGCTGGCGCGAATCCCGCAAGACGACGCGAGCCGACCGCGGTCGGTGTCCTCGGGAGAGCCCGGAGCGCCTCCCTAGTGGCCGGACGTGGGCAAGTGCGTTACGGCGGAGGCGCACCTAACGCTCGGCGGCCACCAGGCCTTGCC